>JAITNT010000110.1 GCA_031290295.1 Clostridiales bacterium | reverse complement strand
CGACCCGCATCCCGAGGTTATAAACGGCGCGTTGTATTACCTGCGTACCAAAGAGGGCGTAATAACCGCCCAAACCTCCCCCGACGGCTTTCTGGATATTCCCGCATCCTTTGACGGCTATGTCCTTATACCCAAATACGCCTTTCCGGACGGCTTCGACTGGAGCAAGATGACGCGCTTCTCCTTTGAATTCAACTCTACCGCGGGCGAGCTTACCTTCGGGCTTATGGGTTACGCCAAGAGCGACAAGGCGCTTTTTCCGGACGAGTACCCGCTCAACGTCATAGACGACAGCAAGTATCTCGTAATGCCCGACCCGATACCTCCGGCGGTTTATCCGGAGCGCGTCTCTACCGAACCGACCGCGGAGGGCGAGAGGGAGGACGAGCGTCCCGTTACGGTCGATTCCTGCGGCGCTCTGCAGCTCGGCGTTTCGGCTCCCTTTATAGCGGCCGCGCTGATATTTGCCGCCGCCTACTTTATACGCCGCAAGGCGCGGATATCAATGTCCGCGGTGCGTTAACATAGAAAAACTATTAAAAAAATTCCATGGAGGAAGAAAAAGATGAAAAACTATCTGATCAAGAACAAAAGCCGCTTTGCGGCAATGCTCATCATCGCGACTCTGGTTGCGGCGGCGTTTATCGCCTTAGCGTTTCCCGCGACGGGGAGGGGCGCGACGCAAACCGCTTCCGCCGCTCCGGCGTTTACCTTTAACGGAACCGAAACGTTGCAAACGGGCAAGGTCATTTTGTACGACTTCGACGTGTACGGCTATACTAACGACGGTTCGACCGTTCCCGGTAAATTATGGGACACGCAGCTTTGGAGCGGCTACAATATAAGCGCCGCTTCTACCGAGCTCGCCCTTCCGCAGGGCACAATGCTCAAAGCCGGCAGCGGTTATACGTCCGAATATATGAACACCGCCAGAAATTGGTCTAATGCGAAGTACCTTGCGCTTTATGCCGAGAATAAGGATAATACCGTAAAGTACCTGAACGTCACGGTAAACGGGTACATCAGCGGCGCTTCCGATCACAGACATATAAAGGTTACATCCGATAAGGTCTACTTCGATTATATGGACGGGGTCATACCGGCGGCGGTTACCACTACGGCGGGAAACAGCTCGGGAACGGGCGGTATTCCTTTGCCGGCAGGCTTCAAGGGCTATATCAAAATTGACGTCACCGCCGCCGGTCTTTTGGATGTGTACGGTATTGACTCCAATACGTGGATGAGCGAGATTAACTTCCGCAGTAACGGCGATGTCTATGTGGATACCGTTGTGTTGAGCGCGACAGACGATATGTTGACGCCGCTTACCGCCGCGACCGCGTTGTTCGGTCGCCGCCCATACGCCGGTACGGATGCGGATGCCGGAAACAATATCTACGTGTTTAAGGATTTCTGGTGGCTTTCTTACGGCGGCGAATATTGGGACGGCGCTAACGGCTCCAAAAACGATGATACATACTTAGAATACGGCAAGACGCTGCAAATTAACAATAGCGGCTCAACCTACGATATGTGGGGCAAGGATAGCTCGTTTACCGGCGCGGGCATAAGCGATTTGAGCGACGCGAGATATCTTGTGTTCGAGGTGCAGAACACCGACGCAAAAGACGTGGAATTCAACTTTAGCATTTCTAATTCCACTATCGGAAAAATGCAGCACGCGCGTTGGTTCTACCGCGATTTAGACGGCAGGATCAGCTACACAAACAACTGGAAATACCGCGAGGACAATCCCGCCGTACCCGTTCCCAAGGGTTTCAACGGTTATATTTGCTTCGCGTTAGACGAATTCACGGGCATAAATTTAAGCGATATTCAGCGCATATCGCTGAAGATGTTTGACAGCAGTAATGGCTCGAGTATCAAGTTCGGCAGAGTGGGCTATACCAAAAACGACTTAATCCGCTACGACTATGCAACGACGGCGACCGCGAATTTTACCGCGTTTAACTTTGTGGATAACAGCCGTTATGTGTCGGCAAGCTCGGCTAACGAAATCACGCCGCTTACCAACGCGCTGTTCGAGACTACCGTCGCCGACTGGAATACCGCCGCGACCGCGTCCGGGCTTACCGCCGCCGTAGGCGCGGGCGACCATGCAGGCAGGCTGTATATTTCCGGCGCAAGCACCTCCGAAGCAAGACCGGCTATTTTAAGTCAACCTATATCAACCGACAAGATGCAGCTCGACCTCGGCTCGCAAAGCCTTATACTGTTCGACGTCAAAAACGGCGCGAAATCATTCGAGTTCAGACCCTATCTTGTCACCGGCAACGCCGATGCGAGCAAGACCTATCTTACGCACAAGCTTGCCAAGCTGTACACGTTGACGGGCGATATAAGCGCGGCTCATTCCGCACCCGTTCTGATGCCGGAAAGCGACACATCGCAGTACTACATTGTTCCCGCGAATTTCAGCGGTTATATCGCGGTGCCGTTTAGCACGCTTACCGCATCTGATAACTCGAATACTCCGTTCGACCCCGCCGCTATTTACAAATACGGCTTTGCGGCAAAGGACGGCAACACGGCGTTGTCTTTCGGCATGCCGTATCTGGCGAAATCTATCAAGGTGACCGACACCGCGGCCGCCGTTCTGAAGCTTACGCAGGACACCGTTACCGTTAACGCGGTTTCTGATATCGCCTACGGCGTAAATACTACGCAGCTAAGCGTAACCGGCGGCAAGGGGAGCGGCGCGGTTACGTATACCGTGGTTACTGGTTTCGACGTTATTTCGATAGACGGCGACGTAATTACTACCCTGAAATCCGGCACGGCGACCGTCAAGGCGGTAAAGACCGCGGACGCCTGGTATAACGCGTCCGCAGAAAGCGCCGCGATAACGGTAACCGTAAACCGCGCCGATCCTACTATCACAAAAAACACCGACCTTACCGTAACCCACGAGGTAGGCAGCATAGCGGCGTTTAGCAACTTCACAAGCAACTCCGACGCAACGGCGGTTGTAAAATATCGCCTGCACGGTACCGACGGCGCGTGGGCGGACGCCGTTCCGTCCGCTTTAGGCACGTACGACATACAGGTGTCCGTCGTGCAAACCGACAAATTCAACGCAAAAACAGAGACCTTCGAGAACGCCTTTGCTATAGTCAAAAATCTGGTGGTAATCGACAACGCGCCCGCCGTCAACCTTACCTACGGCAGCGTATTACCCTCGGGCGTTTTGTCCGTCTTTACCGCCAAACGGCAGAACGGCGGCGCGGCGGTGGCGGGCGTCTTTACATGGAAGACTCCTGCCGCGATACTGCACACTGCCGATATCAAAGCGACGGTAGTATTTACCCCGACCGACGGCAGTAATTACGCCGTCACCGAATTCGAGGTTACCGTAGCCGTAGAAAAGCTTGCCATAACGGTAACGCCGGACGAAAAGGACGTCGATTACGGCGCCGACTACCCCGCGTTTACCTACACCTACGCGCCGGCGCTTATAGGTTCGGACGAGTTCAGCGGCGCGTTAACGGCGGTCGCGAGTCTTGTTCCGGGCACTTATAACATTACGGTCGGCACGCTTACGCTAGGCGACGACTACGCTATTACCGTTGCCGGTATCGGGAAGCTCACCGTAAACAAGGTCGCGCCGACGCTTACCGTCACTTACACGGGCACGGCTTATTTCGGTATTAACGCGAATACGATTACTACCAACATCAAGATCAACGGCGCTAACGCCTCCGAATTTTTGTTAGGCACAGTGGCCTTTAACAGCCTGGTGCTTGCGGTCGGCGAC
>JAITNT010000118.1 GCA_031290295.1 Clostridiales bacterium | reverse complement strand
GCCGCTTACGCCCCACCCCAGACCCACGCGGCCGCACTCCGCCATATCCTCGTATCTTTTGGAAGCGTTCATCCTCTGCAATAACGGGAAATACACCTCGGAAAAGGCAAGCACGCCGTCAATATTAGGGTTGCCCGCAAGCGCCTCGACCTTAGCGGAGCAGGGTGAAATAATATAAACCCCTATATCCTCACGCTTGTAGCCCGCGCCGAGAGCCTGCTCCAGAGCGGCCGCGGCGGTGATTTCCTCGGGCGTTTCCACAGGCAAAAGGTGATCGAGAAATTGCGAGAACCTAAGCTGTATAAGCTTAACTACGGCGGGACACGACGTATTAATGACGGGCTTGACGGTGTCGGGACGGGCAAGATAAGCGCGCGCCGCCTCGCTCACTATTTCACAACCCACCGCGACCTCGGCGACCTTAGAAAAGCCCATATCTATCAGCCCGCAAAGTATGTGGTTGATATCGTCGAGATTGTTGAATTGTCCGTAAATCGACGGACACGGAACGGCGATTTTATATTTACGTTTTTCTATTTCGGACAGCGGCGTGAATACCGCGTTTTTGGCGCCGGTAGGACAGGCGCGCACGCATTCCCCGCAGCTGACGCAGCGCTCGGCAATTATACGCGCCTTGCCGCCGCGGACGCGAATCGCCTCCGTGGGACATTTACGCATACAAAGAACACATCCCTTACAATTCTCTCTGTTAAGGGTTATTCCGCATATTTTAACGCCGTTACTAAAAATCAATCCAGCTTAAACTCCATTATTACTTCTGTTCCCACGCCGACGGTACTGTTAATAACCATCGAATCGGAATACTTAGCCATGTTGGGAAGTCCCATGCCCGCGCCGAAGCCCAGCTCGCGGATTTCCTCGCCGGCGGTAGAAAACCCCGCCTTCATCGCCTGCTCGATATCGGGAATACCCTTTCCCGTATCGGTAAGCCTCACACGCACGAGGGTTTCGGTAATCTCCACGTCTGCCACCCCGCCGTTGGCGTGTATTACCATATTAACCTCGCCTTCATACATCGCGATTACAATCCGCCGTACCGCCTCCGCCGGAAACGCCAGCATCTTGAGGTTCTGCTTAACCTGTTCCGACGCCCTGCCGCAGGAAACAAAATCCTTACCGTCCACAATGTATTGAAGCGTTATCGCAGCCATATCAGCCCGCCGTTATTCCCGCGGAATACAGCTTACCGCAAGCGCCGAACATTCTGTGTTGGGTGGTCAACAGAACGATACCGCGCGCGCTCGCAAGCTCGATAACGGGAATCTCGGGAATCTTGCCGCGCACAAAAACTATGCATGTAATATCCATCATTTCAGAGGTGCGCACGACCTGCGGATTAATAAGCCCCGTAAGCAGCATCAAGCCCTGCCCGTTGACATAAGCGAGTACGTCGCTCATCATGTCCGCGCCGAAGCCCGTTTTTACCTCGGTATCAAGCTTGTCCTCGCAACACAGAACCCTTGCGTCCAGTATTTCGGCAACCTGTTGAATAGTCATTTGTACACCTCAATCGTCGATAGTTTGATAACAATTCATCGAAAAATTGTTCGATTGTTTTGATTATACACAATTTAACATAAAATATCAAATAAATAATCGGTCTTATAACAGGTTTATACAAGACAAACATATTTTAATGCGTTCACCCCCTCCCTAAAGAAACATTAGCTTGCCAACCACCGTACCTGCATTATACCATACTCGAACATACGTTTGCAAGCGGTTTTGACAGAAATCGTAAAATATTTTTTGCCAAATTTTACCAATTATCCGCGGACGGCAAGCGCTCCCCGATTGTTAATTATAAATTCTTCAAAAAACCGCCTTAAATCCGTTGACCGAAGCGGTCAATATGCTGTATTATATTATCAACGCTATTGACCGATTCGGTCAATAGCGCTAAGGAGTCACTATGAATACCGATAATTTTTCACGACTGCCGGACGAGAAACGGAGAGCGGTGCTTTGCGCGGGCTTTGCTTGCTTTGCTAAGGACGGCTACAAAAAAACCGCCGTGAGCGAGATTGCGGAAAGAGCCGGCGTATCCAAGCCGTTACTCTTTCACTACTTCGAGAGTAAGCGAGGAATGTATACCTGCCTCTTCGAGTTTGCGATACGTGAAATCACGGAGCGAATGCGGGCGGGGACGGAGGATTTCTTCGAGAGTATCGCTATCGCGACGGACATCAAAATGGAAACGATGAGGGCTTTTCCCGGTATGGACGATTTTATGTTCTCGCTTATCCGTTCGCGCGAACCCGAAGCCGCGGAGCTGCAAAAGCGCGCAAACGCCGCGCAATACAAGGCGGCGGCGGACTTGCTGTTTCAAAAGGTCGACAGGTCGCGTTTTAAGGACGGCATAGATATCGACACCGCCTTATCCCTCGTTTCATGGGTTTCGGAGGGTTATCTCCGCGCCGACGCGGATAAGGAAAGAGAAACGGTTTTAACCGAAATTAACCGTTATATGGGCATCGTCAAAACCGCGCTTTATAAGGAGGAGTATCTGTGAGCGTAATTGAAATAAGCGGACTTACCCGCGATTACGGTAACGGCAAGGGCGTGTTCGACGTTTCCTTTGCCGTGGAGCAAGGAGAGGTTTTCGGTTTTCTCGGTCCTAACGGAGCGGGCAAAACTACGACTATCCGTCACCTGATGGGCTTTTTACAGCCTAAAACGGGAAGCTGTAAAATCGGAGGGCGGGACTGCTTCAAGGCCGCCGACAAGGTTCAGGCTAGCCTCGGTTACATACCCGGCGAAATAGCGATATTCGACGATATGACGGGTACGGAATATTTAAGCTTTGCGGCGAAATACCGCGGGCTAAAGGACGGCGCGCGCAAAAAGGAGCTTATCGAACGTTTCGAGCTTGACCCACGAGGTAAGCTGAAAAAGATGAGCAAGGGAATGAAACAAAAGGTAGGCATAGTCGCGGCGTTTATGCACGACCCCGAGGTGCTTATATTAGACGAGCCGACGAGCGGGCTTGATCCGCTTATGCAGAACCGATTCATCGAGCTTATCGACGGGGAGCGGTCAAGGGGCAAAACGGTACTTATGTCCTCGCATATGTTCGAGGAGGTTGAGCGCACCTGTCACCGCGTGGGAATAATCAGGAACGGACGCTTAGCCGCGATAGATTCCGTAAGCGCGTTAAAGGCCGCGCAGCTCAAAAAGTACGCCGTCACCTTTGAAAGCGAAACGGCGGCGGCGGCGTTTCTTAAAGAGCCGTTTTCGTGCGTCGGGTACGCGGGGAACGCCGTTACCGCAACCGTTCAAAACGATATAACGGCGTTTATAGCGGCGCTGAATAAATACCCCGTCGTCAATTTGTCCGCGCCCGCGCTTTCGCTGGAAGAAATCTTTATGAAGTACTACGGAGGTAACGGCAATGTTTAATTTGACGCTTTATAAAAAAGAACTAAAGGGGCTTGTCAAAACTCTGGTCATAATCGGCGCGGTTTTGACGCTCTATGTGTCGGTGATTATCACAATGTACGACCCCGAGGCTATGGCTTTGCTCGACGGCTACGTCGAAATGCTTCCCGAATTAATGGCGGCGGTGGGTATGAGCGCGGGCGCGACGTCGCTCGTCGGCTTTATGGCTTCTTATCTGTACGGCTTTCTTTTGCTTATAATGCCGATGGTGTTTGCCGTACTCTGCGGCAACAAGGTTATCGCAAAATACGTCGATAAGGGTTCTATGGTGTGCCTGCTCGCCGCGCCCGTCAAACGCCGCGCGGTTGCCGTTACGCAGCTTGCCGTACTGCTCTCGGGCATTGTCATGATAGCCGTTTACACCACGGTTCTCGAGCTTGCAGTGGCAATCGGCAGCTTCCCCGGCGAGCTTGAGGTCGGCAAGCTTTTACTTCTCAACCTCGGGCTGCTGTGCCTGCAGCTGTTTATCGGCGCGCTGTGCTTCTTCGCATCATGCCTCTTTGCAGACGGCAAGTACGCGTTCGGCGCGGGCGCGGGCGTTCCCGCGCTTATGTTTATTCTCCGAATGCTCGCTAACACCGGCGGCAAGGCGGAATGGATAAGGTACGTTACGTTTTTTTCTCTGTTTAATCCGGGCAAGCTGATAGCGGGAAGCGGCTTCGCAATCGCGGGTATATTCATACTGCTGGCGGCGGCGATAGGGTTATTTGTCGGTGCGATAGCCGTTTTTAACAAAAAGGATCTGAATATTTAGCGCCCGCGCAAATAGAATTACTGCGAAGCTCTAAGCATCGCCAACACCGCCGCCGCCCCGAAGCACAACAAAAAAACAAGGAACGCCGCCCAGGACCCTGCGCCGCGCTTTTCGGGCGCGCCGCGCCTCTCGGACTCCGGCTTTTTGTCAACCGCAAGCAAACGCTTTTCGTAGCTGAACTTGCCGTAATAATCATATTCGTCGGACTTCACTTGTTTTCCCCCTCCCGATGTGATAGAATATACTAGATTCGTCGGCTAACCTATATAGACTGTTAGTTACAAGTCTATCGATAGCAATCGTAACCTCCATACCGCCGTATTTCGGCGGCACAAACAGCGTGTGAATGTTCAGACGCGCCGCAGACAAAGAAAGCGAGTGCTTCCGAAGGGGAGTGTATACGGAAATACATGACCCTAGGAGCGCGACGCTTTCTGCAATATTCGGCGATGTATGGACTTTCACACTATCCTATGAACCGGTACGCCGTCTTTATACCCGATTAAACCCGAATTTATTCTTCACGAACGGAGAAATTGTAAAATGACTTATAAAATTCATACCGCGCCGATTTGGGATGCCTTTAAGCTTACGGACGTTTGTCCGATATGCGAGCTTAGGCGCGCAACCGAGGAGCGCCTGCTCGGTCAATACCTCAACGAATCCGTTATGGAACCCGACGCGCGCGTGCGCGTCAACCGTCAGGGCTTCTGCGGCTCGCACTCTCAAAAAATGCTCGCGGGCGGCAACATATGCGGCTTCGCGTTACAGCTGCAAACCCGCAACCGTCACATTCGCGAAAGCCTGAAATTGATCGAAGGCGCTAAACGGGCGCAAAAAGAGGCTTCGAGATTACAAGACGAGGCAACCTCGTGCATTATCTGCGCCGAAACGGAACAGATTATGGCGCGGTATTATCAAACAATCGCCCTGATGTTCAAGAACGAAAAGACCTTCCCCGAGCTTGCCCGCGACGCCGCTTGCCTGTGCGTAAACGATTACTCGCGGCTGTTGGCGCACTCCGCGCACGCGGGCTCGCGCGCGGACGATTACCGCAAGACGCTTTATCTGGTGATAACGCGTTCGCTCTCGCAATCCGACGCCGACCTCGCCGCCTTTATAGACCGCTTCGATTACCAAAAGAAAGACGCCTCCGTAATGACTCCCGAACAAAAAGCCGCCCCCGTAAGCGCGGTAAGGAAGCTGACAAGGCTTTAAGAGCCGACCAAGGCTTATAAGCCGACCAAACGTGAATCACGGCGTGATGATTCGCGTTCCGACAAGTACAATGGTTGTTTGCGAAAGACGATTGAGAGTTTATAGTGGAAAGAACGCGCACTTATTATTTTAACCGCCTTGCTTCAATCCCGAAAGCGGGGCAATTATTCGAAGAGATAAACGTCGCAGACATTATTGCTAGAACGTATTTAGTGCGGTTCGGCGAAACGAGCCTAGCGATTGAGGGCGTACAGAACGGCGGGCATAAAATAGCTTTTGTCGAAGCGTTAACGGCGGAGGAGTGACATGGCAAACAGTAGATACGTTGAAATTGTAATCCGAGACCAAACGGCAAAGGACAAAGAAAAGAAAAAGCCCGTGTCGGGCGAGAGTCAACCGTTGGGCGGCGACAACGACGGGCAAGGAAGCGCAGGCGGCGGAATATCTGAAAGCCGCGTTGCGGCGGCAAAGGCGCTAATGGCGTATAACCGGTTCGGCAAGCCGTACATTCAGCAGATCGTGTCGCACGACATCAATATGACGTCGTTGCAAACGGGCGCGGAGGAGTTGCAACAGCGGGAGCAACATATATACAGCCTCGCCAGTCAAGCGTTCGATATGGGGGAATCCATAGCAGTGGGCGCGCTGACCGGGGGCGTGTGGGGCGCGGTTGCCGGAGCGTTACTGAACGTTGCAGGCACGGTATTCACACACATACAAAAGGTTCAAACCGTCAATACAGAAAAAACCCTTGAAAGCTTGGGCATGCGGCTTACCGACGAACGAGCCGGCGGCGGAATTGCGTCGAGCGGAAGCAGATGAGGGAGGCGGATTATGGCTGACAACAGTATCGTTTACGGGCTAGCTAAAGGACACGGTATCGACACCAAAGGAATGACGCCCGCAGAGGTCTGGGCGGCGCTGAAAGAGAAAGGTATAACGCCCCAATCGGTAAGCGCGTTTGACCGAACCGCGGCGGACAGG
>JAITNT010000083.1 GCA_031290295.1 Clostridiales bacterium | reverse complement strand
CTGTCCGCCAAAACATATTCGTCGCATATAATTTCGGCGGGTCGGATCAGCAGCAGCAAGTCGTTAAGCAGCTTACTATCGGGCGCAAGCTCTTGAATATTATATTCGCCCGTGGTAATATCGATCCACGCCACGCCGAAGCCGCCCGCGGAGCCGGAGACGGAAGCGACATAATTATTCCTGTCCTCCTCCAGAGCCGTCGAATCTATAACCGTACCCGCCGTCGCTATCCTTACGATACCGCGTTCAACCAGCGCGCTTTTTCCCGCTTCCGTAAGCTGCTCGCAAATCGCAACCTTATATCCGCGGGAAACAAGCTTATTAATATAGCCGTCAACCGCGTGGTACGGCACGCCGCACATAGGCGCGCGCTCTGGAAGTCCGCAATCGCGGGCCGTAAGCGTAAGCTCAAGCTCCTTACTCGCGGTTACGGCGTCGTCAAAAAACATTTCGTAAAAATCGCCCAAGCGATAAAAAATCAGGCAATCCTTATTCGCGTCCTTAACCTCAAGGTACTGCTTCATCATAGGTGTAAGCGACATTATTCTCCTACCCTCCCGACCAAACGTCCCGACCTGTTCCCGGTAACGAAAACGTTTTGAAAGGTGTGTAAATATTTTTCATCGGTCGGTTCCAAAAAAATCATTTTACCGCAATCGCTCAGCGCAACAGGGTTACCCTCCCGCATATCGCCGTGCTCGCGTTCGATAAGCGCGCGGTAGCTTTTGCCCGCGCATTCGAGGGCAATCGAGGATGAAATCTCTCTCTGCAAAGCGATTAATTCCCTTACCCTTTGCTTTTTTACGGCGCTCTCTATCGCGTCCGGCAGCGTCGCCGCAACCGTACCGCGGCGGCGCGAAAACATAAACGAATATATGTTGTTAAAGCGAACCTCGCGAACCATAGACAGTGTGTCTTGAAAGTCCCCGTCGGTTTCCCCCGGGAAGCCCGCGATAAAATCGCTCGAAAGCCCGCAATGCGGAATTTTTTCACGGATTTTACCGATCAGCGTAAGATAGCTCTCCCGCGTATAACGCCTGTTCATCGCGGCAAGTATCTTAGTGCTGCCGCTTTGCGCGGGCAAATGAATATAATCGGCAAGCTTGCGGTTTTCCGCTATGCAATCGATAACCCCGTCCGTCAAATCCTTAGGGTTAGAGGTCATGAATTTTATACGGTAATCCCCCGGAATTTCACAAATTTTACGAAGCAGCGCGGCAAAATTAATATTAACGTCAAGTCCGACGCCGTATGAATTAACATTTTGCCCCAGAAGCGTAATTTCCCTGTACCCGTCCGCGACGCATGCGGTTACCTCGTCGATTATTTCCTCGGGAGCGCGGCTTCTTTCGCGTCCGCGGACGTAAGGCACAATGCAGTAGGTACAAAAATTATTACAGCCGTACATAATATTTACCCACGCGTTCGCTCCGCTCGTGCGGTAGGACGCATTCTCCTTGAGATTTAACGCCTTAGGTATAATCTCGGTAAAGCGGTTTTTCGACGCGGAATATTCGTCGAATGTTTTCTCAAAATCGGTCAGGTTATGCGTGCCCAAAACGATGTCTACAAATTTGAAATCACGCTGCAATTTTTCAAAGGAATCCTCTTTTTGCGGCACGCAACCCACTACGATAAGTACCGTATCGGGTCGCCGCGCCTTGACGCCCTTAAATGACGCTATCGCCCCTAAGGCGCGCGCTTCTGCGCTCTCGCGTATGCAGCAGGTGTTAAAAATCACAACGTCGGAATTCTTTGGGTCGTCCGTTTCGGAATAACCGCGCGCCTTTAGAACCCCGGCAATTTTCTCGGAGTCGTGCACGTTCATTTGACAGCCGTATGTAACGATATGATAAGTCATAAGTATTATTATAGCTTTTTTTTTAAGATTAGACAACATAAAATCCACCGAAATTTGCAAATACTAAGAGCATGAAGCCGCGTAAATTTATAAAAAAATTATTTATAATATCAACATCCGTCTTTTTAGCCGCAATACTCGGCTTTTCGATATATGTCGGTACCGTTCCTAAGGATAGGCTGAATACCGATTATCTTGACGGCATGTACAAAACCGTAACCGTTACGGACATTGACGGCGGCGTGCTCGACAATTACTATCTCGGGCGCGACAGCGCAAAAATTAATTTGTCACGGTTACCGCAACATGTTTCGGACGCGTTTATTTCGATAGAAGATAAGCGTTTTTTTGAGCATCACGGCTTCGATTACGTGCGAATCGGCGGCGCGATTATCCATAACCTTAAATCGGGGGCTTTTTCCGAGGGCGCGTCTACAATAAGCCAACAGCTGGTCAAAAATTTGCAGCTGTCTAACGAAAAATCGGTAGAACGTAAAATCAAGGAGGCCTACCTTACCCGACAGCTAGAAAAGCGTTATTCAAAGCAGGAAATCCTCGAAAAATACCTTAATATCGTGTATTTCGGCGGCGGCGCGTACGGTATCGAAGCGGCGGCGCATTTATATTTCGGAAAAGGCGCGGATATGCTCGCGCTTTCGGAAGCCGCTACCCTCGCTGCCGTAATCAACTCGCCGGCAAAATATTCCCCTATAAGACACCCTCTTGCCGCGCGCAAAAGACGGGATATCGTGCTGAAACAAATGCTTGACGACGGCAAAATCACGTCCGCGGAATACGGTACGGCGCTGGAGGAGGATATTATGCTGAACGATGCGCCGGAGCAAAGAATTCAGGCGGTCTATATGGCGGGAATGCTCGATCAGGCGTACGAAATACTGAGCCTCGGCGGCGAGAAATCGCTTGCCGGTTACAAAATAGAAACATATTACGATTATGACAAACAGCTTGCTCTGCATAATGCCGTAAGCGCGTCGATTGACGGCGCCGCAAACGAATACGACCGCCGCCCAAGCGCATTAAGCACCGTAATCAGCAACGGTACGCTGGGTATTGAGGCGTACTACGGGGAAAGCGCGTATAGCCTGACGCGGCTTCGCAGACAACCCGGAAGCGCGATAAAACCGATTATGGTTTACGCGCCGGCGATTGAAAAAAATATTATTTCCCCCGCCACGCCGATATTTGACGAGGAAATAAACTACGGCGGATATTCGCCACGGAATTATTCACGCACACACGAGGGCTGGATTACCGCCCGCCGCGCGCTCGAAACCTCCAACAATATCGTCGCGGTTAAGATATTAGATTATACCGGAATAGATTACTGCAAGAATTTCGCCGCGCGCGTAGGTATAGAAATCGCGGAGGCCGACAATAATTTGTCGCTTGCGTTAGGCGGTTTTTCAAAGGGCGTCACGCTTAACGAGCTGGCAAGCTCATACGCGGCGCTCGCAAACCTCGGTCAGTCGGGTACGCCCTCGTATATACGGACGGTAACCGCGCCCGACGGACGCGTCGTTTATCGGCATAACAACGCTAAATTTCAGGCGATGAGCGGCGATACCGCCTATCTCGTAACAGATATGCTTCGCGGCACGGTGACAAGCGGAACGGCGGTCAAGCTCAAAAGCCTTAATTACGATATTGCCGCCAAAACCGGAACGGTGGGCTATCAAAAAAGCGAAAAAAACTCCGACGCGTATTGCCTGTCTTATACCTCGGATTACACCGTAGGCGTTTGGCTCGGTTGTATAGAAATGGATAACGAGCACGCCATGCCAAAAAACGTAAGCGGCGGAACGTATCCCGCGCAAATTACAAGGTCGATATACAAGGCATTATATGATTTTAAGCCCGAGCCTTTTACACGTCCCGCAAGCGTGCACAATATCGATATCGACGCCTTAGCCTTAAAAAACGAACACAAGGTAGTGCGTGCGGACGACGACAGCTTCGCGCGTTACAGAACTAACGAGGTTTTTTCGGAACGGAATCTCCCTAAAAGCAAGCGGGTCAGCATTCGGAATGCGTGGCAAACGCATTTTAATGTGTCTGCCCTGATTCGGAATGCGGGTTAATGTGGATATATTCCAAATTATTCAACGCTTCCTCGACGAGGGCGTCTACCGCTAATTCTCTTTCCTGATATTCCGCCCTTTCCAGCCGCGGACGCGTTTGGGGATTTTCCGGCAGAAAAACGGTGCAGCAATCGTCATATGGCAAAATCGAGGTTTCAAACGTGCCGATTTTACGCGCTTTCTCGATAATTTCTTCCTTATCCATGCCGATAAGCGGTCGAAACACGGGTAACGTACTCACCGCCGTAGTGACCGTTATACTCTGTAAGGTCTGGCTCGCCACCTGACCCAGACTCTCGCCCGTGACTATCGCGCCGCAGCCTTCGATATCGGCGATTTTGCAGGCGATTCGCATCATAAAGCGGCGCATAACCGTTATCATAAAGCTTGCGTCGCACTTCGCGTGAATTTCCTCCTGAATTTTGGTGAACGGAACGACTATCATACATATAGAGCCGCAATAATCCGCAAGTATTCGGGCAAGCTTTTTGACCTTTTCTTTGGCGTCGTTGCCGGTGTACGGGAAGCTGTGAAAGTGTACGGCGCAAAGCTTCAGACCGCGTTTTGCCATCATATAGCCCGCGACAGGACTGTCTATTCCGCCCGAAAGCATAAGCGCGCCGCCACCGGCGGACCCTACGGGCATACCGCCCGGGCCCGCGATTTTGTCCGTAAAAACAAAGGTATAGCCGTTCTCGCGGATATCGACGTTAACCTCGAAATCGTACTCGTGCAGATTTACGCTAAGCTCCGGATATTCCCGTGACAGCAGCCCTCCGATTTCCGCCGAAAAAGGCTGCGAATGCACGGGGAATTTCTTGTCCGCTCTCTTTACGTTAACGCGAAACGCGCCCGACTTAGGTGAAATTTTCATAACAGTATCGATAATGCTTTGCCTTGCGCTTTCGATTTTCCGCGCGACGCTCAAGGAGTGAATACCGAAAACGCGGCTGACGCGGACGCAAATTTCCTCCTCGGCGTCCGACGCGTAATCGCTGACGGCGTATCTGCTTCTTAACCTTTCGAGCTTACAAGCGATACCCTTTAGCGCGTACTTGATATTAGAATAAAGAAGATTTTCAAAAAAAGAAATATTTTTGCCCTTGAGATAGATTTCTCCGTATCTTATCAAAATTACATTTTCACTTTGCGACATTGCGGCTCCTCAAT
This sequence comes from Clostridiales bacterium, assembly GCA_031290295.1. Lineage (GTDB taxonomy): Bacteria > Bacillota > Clostridia > Christensenellales > DUVY01 > JAITNT01. The sequence continues at coordinate 4,983 of JAITNT010000083.1, read as the reverse complement.
TTTGCGGTATACTCTATGATTTTTTTGGAAAGCACGGCGATTTCACCGAGGCTGTTATGCAGTCCTAAGCTGATTCGCAGGCTTCCCTTTATCTCTTGCGCCGTACGTCCCGTCGCGCTTAAAGCGGAATTGCCCGCCTTGTTCGCCGCGCACGCGGAACCAAGACCTATATAAATTTCGTCGACCTCCAGCATATGCAATAGCGTTTCCGAATAAATCCCCTCAATCGATAATGAAATAATATTCGGTACGCCCGCCTCCGGAAGATAAAATTTAACGCTGGGCAACGCGCCCAGCTCCGTCACAAGAGCCGCTTTTAAGCCGACAAAAACGTCCGGAGAATATGCCTTTTGAAAAAGCTCGGCAGCAAGTCCGAACGCGTATATTCCCGCGACGTTCTCCGTACCGCTCCTCAAGCCCCGCTCCTGTCCGCCCCCGAACAGGAGCGGGTTAAGGTGAATACCCTGCGCGCATTTCAATGCGCCCGCACCCTTAGGTCCGTTGATTTTATGAGCGGAAACGCTATACAAATCTACGGTTTTGGCGGGCGGCGGAAGCTTACAAAAAGCCTGAACGCCGTCGCTGTGAAATATTATTTTTGGGTTTATAGCTTTTACGCGCGCGGAAATCTCGTTAATCGGATTGACCGCGCCGGTTTCGTTACTTACGTGAATTACGGAAACAAGCGCGGTGTTTTTGCCGCACAGCGAAAGAAGCGCAGACACGACGACCGCCCCGTCAGCGTCTACGGGCGCGGTAAGCACGTCGAAGCCGCGTCTTTTAAGTTCGGCGGCACAAAAGGTAACGGAAGCGTGTTCCGCCGCCGTAATTATTACGCGGGCTTGCGCGGGCTTAGGCGTACCTAAAAGCGCCGTGTTATTCGCCTCCGTAGCGCCCGAGGTAAAAATTATTTCCGAGGCCTGCGCGTTAAGGCGGGAAGCGACTTTTGTTCGGGCGTTTTGCAAGGCGTCCTTGGCGCTTTTTGCTCCGCCGTACAACGCCGACGCATTATAAAATTCTTCAAAGGAATACTTAAAAAGGGCATCCTTCAGCTCCGGAAACATAGGAGTTGTGGCGGCGTTATCGAAGTACATCATTTTTTAAGCACAATGTCCCTTCCGAGAGTAAGCCTGATACTGCGTATCGTTTCCTCGTCGGGCTCGAAATGCAGCATAGTTTTTACGCCGTCGATATTAACGACGGCAAAATAAATTCTTTCCTCGTCGTCAAAATTAACGACGGCGTTTTTCTTCTTAATTCCCGGGGTTCTCAAATATCTTTCGTAGCTTTCGGAGGAAAGCTTGCCGATAACCTCGAAGCTTGAAACGCTGAATTCCAGGAATTTCTTGCGTTTTTGCCGATTGATTACCTTGACGATACGGTATCTGCCGCCGTTAATCTGATAATCGTACTCCGCGCTTAATTTAACTCTCGCTCTGTGCAATAAATACGCGGCCAAAAATAAAGTAAGCGGAATCGGCAAAAAGAAAAGCGCGGACAAAATATTCTGCACGATAGCGCCGCCGTCCTCGCCGACGTCGGAAAACATAACCAGCCATAAAAGTATTACCACGGAAATAACGCCGAGCGCTAAAGCGGCGTAATAAAAAACCTTGAGAAGAAGCATTTTTTTTGCAATAGACTGCGGATTATCCAAGCTTACCGATTGTTCATAATATACTTCCATAGTTATCTCCTAAATTCAAATGCAATACTTCATAAAACAGTATACACCGTTTCGTTATTTTTTCCAAACGAAACCGCATTATTTTAATGTGACGATCGTTACGCCGGCAGAGCCCTCGCCTACGCCGCCCAAACGGAATTCCGCTATATACTTGTTGCCCTTGAAATACTTATGCAGTCCGCTCCGCAACGCGCCCGTGCCCATACCGTGCACAATTCTCAGCGTGGTAACGCCCTGCAATATCGCGCTGTCAATAAGCCCGTCAACTTGATATATCGCTTCCGCAACGGTAGCGCCGAGTAGATTAATTTCCATTTTGGGGGCTTCCCGTATACCCCGCATAAACGCCGCCGTATTTTTTTTGCCGTCGGTATCGTTGCTTGCCGAAACCGGCGAAAGCTCGGCAACATTAATCGAAATATTCATATTTCCTAAGTCGATATTTACCTCGTGCTTTTTGTTGGGCAGCGAGGTAATTATGCCCGTTTTTGACAGGGTATTCACATACGCTTTCATGCCCATAATAATATCGCCCTCGGATAAAGGCCGCTCGTTACTTCTGCGGTGATCGCCCTCGTACCCTATTTCGTCGAGCTTATTGCGCGCCTGTTTGAGCCTTAGCAGATTTTTTTCGTTAGCTTCGGCAAGAAGCCCTTTCATTTGTTCAATTAGTTCCTCGGCTTCGGCTGCCGCCTTGCGGGCAATTTGACGGGTTTCGTTCTTCAGATTAATTTGCAGAGCTTGTCTTAACTCAAACAGCTTTTCGCGTTCGTCGGAGGCGGCTTTTAATTCCTCCGACAATTTCACACTATCCGTTTCCATCGCGCGCTTGAGCCGCTCCGCCTCTATTCTTCGCGCCTCCGCCACGGACAACAAGCCCTCAAAGCTCTTTTTTTCCTCGGACAATTGGTCGGCGGCTCCGCGTATAATCGCATCGGGAAGTCCCAGGGTTTCCGCTATCTTAATCGCGTTGCTCGCGCCGGCAACGCCCATTATTATACGGTACGTCGGTTTGTAGGTCGCAGGGTCGAATTCCATAGACGCATTGCAAACGAATTGCTTATCAAGATAATATTCCTTTAAGCGCGAATAGTGCGTAGTAACTACCAAACGGCAGTCAAAGCCGTGGATGTAATCCGTTATCGCGATAGCGAGCGCCGCGCCCTCGTCGGGGTCGGTTCCCGCGCCCAGCTCGTCAAAAAGCACGAGCGAATTTGCATTAAGTCCGGATACTACCCATGCGATATTTTTTATGTGCGAGGAAAACGTACTTAGAGAAAGCTCGATACTCTGCTCGTCGCCTATGTCGCAAAAGATATTTTCAAATACGGAAATATCCGAAAATTCCTCCGCGGGAATAAAGATACCCGCCGCCGCCATAAGCGTAAACAAACCGATTGTTTTTAGCGTTACCGTTTTGCCGCCGGTATTAGGTCCGGAAATAAGCAACACGGAATATCCGGAGCCTATACTCACGTCGATCGGCACAACCTTACCGGGGTCGATAAGCGGATGCCGCCCTTTTTTTATATTAATTACGCGCTCGTTATTCAGGCGCGGCATTTTTGCGCGGATAGCTTCCGAATAGCGCGCCTTTGCAAAAACGGCATCCAACGCGTTTAGAATACGCTCGTTACCTATAAGCTCGTCGGCAAGGTCGGCGACCTCGCCCGAGAGGCTTGCGAGGATTTTTTCTATCTCGTAAAGCTCGTCGATCAAGAACGATTTCAAATCGTTATTCAGCTCGACAATACGCATCGGTTCGATAAAAACCGTCGCGCCGCTGGAGGATTGGTCGTGCAGTAAGCCCGGGACGGAGGAGCGGTATTCCGACCTTACCGGCAAAACGTAGCGGTCGTTGCGGATTGTAAAAAGATTGTCCTGCAAGTAAAGCGACATATCGGACGAGTGCAAATATTCGGCGAGCTTACGCTTTATGTTTTCCTTGCAGCTCCTTATACCCGTTCTTATGGTACGCAGCTTAGGGGAAGCGTCGTCCTTTAGCTCTTCCTCGTTAAGAATACAGCGGTCTATAGAATCCTCTAATCTGCGGTTTTCGGATATCCGCAACGCAAACGCTCTTATCACGGCAACGGACTCGTCGGGTAAATTAATCAGGGCGCTTTTGGTGCGGCGCGAGGTTGCGCAAAGCGAACGCACCTTGAGCAGCTCGCGAATACTCAACGAGCTGCCTATCTTAGCGCGTTCACACGGGTTAACCGCGCTGTCAAAGGAATAAATAGGGTCAACGGTAAAAGTATACAGAATTTTATATGCCGCTTCGGTCTGTAAAAGCAAGCCTTCCGCCGCCGAAAAATCCATATCGGGTACGAGCGCGGCAAGCTCCGTTTTGGCGCTTTCGTTTACGGCGAACGCGGACGCCGCGCTCAAAACCTTGTAATATTCAAGCGACTTTAGAGTTTTTTCATTAATCATTTTAACCCCCTGAAAGAATTTTTAGGCGGTTTTTCAAACAGATTTCCGTTAATAAAATCATTTATTTCCGATGTGCCGAAATACATAAGATCATAGTATGCGCCCTGCGTAACGGCGGGATTACTTACGGGCGCGCCGTCGATAAGCTCGAAATAGCAACGCGACAGCCGATAACGTTTGACAAGCAGTTTTTTATTGCGGTCGTCCGTAAAATACAATTCGCCGTCATATGCACATTTATCGCAAGAGCCGCCTATGTCCTTATACGGACAGTGGACGAGCGTCATCAGCGGGATGCGTCCGCCCTTATAAAGAATACAGCCCGCCGTATTCTCCTCAACCGAGGAAATTATATATTCGGCGTCGGAATAAACGCCCGCCGAAAAGGAATTTGTAATATTAAGCTGCCAACCGGCGATATATTTCAACCCGTTTTCACGGGCAAACTGTACGGCGTACGGATTAGACGCGTATACCCCGTCAAATTGCTTTATTATTTCCATTCCTGACCGCAGAATAAACAGGTCGCGCTCGGAGGCAAATATCGGAAGCTTGAGATATTTCGGCTTAGGACATTCGGGCGCGGTAAGCTCGTTGTAATCTACCGGTTGAAAGACCACGGCGTCCGCTATGCCGCATATATCGGGCGCAAGCTTAGCTTCGAGCGGAACGTTAACAACGACGGCTTTTTTGACCGGAATCCGTACGGGCGCGGCGCAAGCCGCACGTACGCACGGCTCTGGCGTATTCGCCGCAATAATAACCTCGCGCAAGACGTGAACCGCGTCGCGCCGCAACCGGTTAAGCCCGCTCCTCGTCATAAAGACGTTGTCCGCTTCGATCTCTAATTCGGACAGCTC
>JAITNT010000258.1 GCA_031290295.1 Clostridiales bacterium | reverse complement strand
AATATAAAATTCCTCTTTACTCTAGCCTCGAAACCGACCACCAAAAGCAATACGGTAAAGCCGTACACAAAAATCGCGTTCAAAACTACCGCGAAGGTGCTGTCCGCCGGTATATAGTTGAACTGCGCGTTGGTGAGCCTTAAAATAAAAACCACCATCAGCAACAGCGCGACTATTTCGCCTAACACGTCAAAGAACTTTTCCAGACCCGAGAATCTTTCCGAACCTTTTTTCATAATACATACTTCCTTTTTGTTTACTATATCTGAAGTATATAACTAAAACGCGAATATGTCAAGATTCTGCCGAATTAAAATTATTAGAAAAGCATTAGAAAATTCGCGCTACTCCCCCGCCTTTGAGGTTTTCATGGCGCGGACAAGCTCGGGGCGGGTTACGGTCTGGCTTTCGGCGACTACTCTGGAGCGGCTTTCGCCCATGAAGAATACCGCTAACGTGCCGGGTCCGCTGTGCGCGCCTACCACGAGGTCTACATAGTTGACGACTATTTCCTTGACGCAGATTTTTTCTTTGAGCTTCTCGATAAAGTAATCGACGTCCTCGATACAATCACCGTGCGAAATATAGATAGTTTGAATCTCCGGGTTCACGATACTGTTTGCCGTCTTTGTGGCGAGCGCGGAAATAGAACCCTTCCTGCCGATAGCCTTGCTTATAGAGGTAAGCTTGCCGTTATCGTCAACGTGCATAATCGGCTTGATATTAAGCGCGCCCGCGAGCATGTACGCGGACTTGGCGACGCGGCCGCCGCGGTAAAGATAGCTGAGGGTTTCTACCGTGAACAAATGGCAAAGCTTAAGCTTGTTGGCTTCCACCCAGTTGCGGACGTTCTCGATATCGTGACCGTCCTCGCGCATTTCCGCGGCAAAGGTAACTAATCTGCCCTCGCCTAACGATGCGCTTAACGAGTCCACGCTGAAAATTTTGCGGTCGGGATATTTTTCTTTCATTCCGGTGAGAACCTCCGCCGCCACCTGATAGGTCGCGCTGAGTCCCGACGAAAAGCCGATATACAGCACGTCTCGTCCCTCCCCGAGCAGCTGCTCAAAAAGCTTCTCGCAGTCGCCCTTGTTAACGCACGACGTGCTCATAGCGATTTTTTTGCGCATAAGATCGTAATAATGCTTCAGGTCGGTTTTTTCGCCCTTGACGTAGCCGGGCATTTCCGCGCCGTCCACAATGTACACCAACGACAAAACCTCGAGCTCGTAACGGTCTATCAGCCCGTCGGTAAGGTTCGCTCCGGAATCCGTAACGATAGCAAAGTTGTTTTTCATAATTTCCTCCATGGCGGGTAAGTCCGCCCGAAATACCGCGCGCGCTAATCGAAAGCGTCGCGCGCGTATTAATATATTTTAATTATATCCTAAACGTGCTTTTTTACAACCTACCGATGCAAAAACAAAGGAAACCGTTCGTTTATACTCCGGTAGAGCGACAAAAAATATACTCTACTATGAGTAGAGTTGCGGCAAAGTCACAAATTTGTGATGTTTTTTGTTATAACGGCGCAATAAGTTTGATTTTTTGCGGACAATCGTTTATACTTATAAAACAATGGTAGAAAATCCCGATTTGAAAATAATTATAGCCAAAAACATAACGGCTTACAGAAAAGCTAAGGGACTTACGCAAAACGAAGTAGCCCAAAAGCTTAATTATACGGACAAGGCGGTTTCTAAGTGGGAACGCGCCGGCTCGGTACCCGACGTTATGATTTTGAAACAGCTCGCCGACTTGTTCGGGGTCACGCTTAACGACCTTACTACGGATAACGGCGGGCCTAAAACCGTTCATGAAATAATCAACCGCGCTACGCGGAATAAATTCTTCATACCGATTCTTTCGGCGTTGCTCGTTTGGCTCGCGGCTACGGCGGCTTTTGTATTCTTGCGCATTTTCGACGTCGACTTCGAGGCGTGGCTCGTATTCGTCTACGCGTTACCCTGCTCCTTTATCTTGCTAATCGTCTTTAACGCTATTTGGGGGAATAACCTCCTGGCGGGAATAATCGTTTCCATGTTCATATGGTCGGCGTTGCTGTCGGTCGTATCGAGCTTCTTCGTGCTTGCCGAAGGTCAATCTGACGCCATATGGCAGCTGCTGTATATAGGCATCCCCCTGCAATTGCTTATCGCCGTGTGGTATATTATGCGCTCTAAGCGTTCCAAAAAATAGAGACGACCGCCAAAGTCCGACTGAATCGGGTTAGCCCGCCAGCTTGGACAACCTGACAGCTTCCGTATGCGCTTTATACAGCTCTTCGGCGGCAAGAGAAAGCTTTTGCAAGGTTATGGGGTCCGTGGGTATCATAAATAACGTGTCCGAATTAGTGGACAAGCTCACGATATCCTTACCCTTGAGATAAGGGAAAGCGTACTCGACGTGTACGGAGTAATTCTCCGCGGGCACCTTGACAAGGCTGAAGTCCTTGCCGTTATAGTTGCCTTCGATATTAAAGCCGTCCAAACCGTGCTTAAACGTTACCTTTCCGAGGGGAATAAACCTCTTTGGATGCGGCATCGAAAACGCTTCCATTGTGTCAGAAAAGCCGTATGTACCGCCGTCTATTTCCTTGCGAACCTCCTCCCTCTGCCATTCGTACCAGTCCGGCGGTCTGCAGAATCTGGTTTCGCCGCTCAGGCAATTCAACTCGCCGTTCGTTTTCAGCTCCCACTCGACGCCGCAGGAGGCGCAGCTCAATACCGCGCCGCTTGACTTCATTAGAAATTCCTCGCCGCACGAAGGACACTTATACAGCACCTTGTGCAGCCCCTCCGCCCTAAAAGGCTCGGTAATCTGAATATTATTATCCTTTTGATACCGGTATTCGTCATAGCAAAATTCTTTGGTAAGCACCCCGTCTATTTCCGCAACCGACATTTCCTTGACCTGTTCCGCGGTAAGGATGCATTTCTCTACCGCTTCTATAGGAACCTTGCGTTTTTTCTTTATTCCCCATGTAGGTCGGTTCAAGTAATGCCCCTTAAAAATCATAGTGACAACGGGCACTTTATAAAGCTTAATCAGCTTCGCTATCGAATCGGGCAGCTCGGATTCGACCCCTATGTTGGAGTACCGCGCTTCGGGATACATGCAAACGATATTCTTGTTATTCTTCAAGACGTGTCCTATTTGGCGCACAATCGTCGCGCCGTTCGTAAACTTCCTTTTGGGGATAGAGCCGATTTTCTCCAACAGCCACGGCCAAATATTGTACCCGTCAATCGAAATAACGTTGCTCATTCTGTGCGGAAAGGTCGCCGCCGCGGCGACCATAAAATCCAAAAACTGCATGTGACTGCAAAGCATCAGATACGGAGGCTTAAGCCCTTTCATGTTGACCTTATGCAGCTTGCGCTTGTAAAACGCCAACGTAAGCACGGAGGCGATTATGATAACGAATATAGTCCAAATCGCCTGCCTGAGAGGTTTTTTTGCCATATCGTAGAATTTTACATTCTTGCCGTAATTAATATTCATAGTATTTCCTTTTTAATTTTCACTAGAAACCATAATATTTCATAGTATATCTTGTGTATGAAAAAAAGTAAAGGCATTTTTCGGTCGGAACGAACGCAAAAAAAGAAAACGTTTTTTTCTATGCGTTCGACATGATTTTTGGATATACAAAGGAGCGGAAATTATTGGTAAAATTTGGCAACAAATATTTTACGATTTCTGTCAAAAACGCTTGCAAACGCATGTTCGGGTATGATATAATGCGGGTACGGTGGTTAACGAACGAACGTTTTGTTATGTTTAGGGGCGTTA
>JAITNT010000252.1 GCA_031290295.1 Clostridiales bacterium | reverse complement strand
TCATATTTATAGGGCTTGCCTACTGTATTTATCACAAAAAATTTAAGCTCGACGAAAAAATGTACGAGCGCATAACCTCGGAAATAAAGGAACGCAACGGAGCATTGCGAAGCAACTCTAATGACGAGGCGGCAAAGCCCGATACGGACGGTGAGGCAACGACCGATAAGGCGGTAACCGATACGGACGGTGAGGACAAGGCGGCACATGACGCCGACGGCGCGGAGTAGAGGAAGCATCGGCGGACGGGCAGCCCGAGCAGGTTTCCGGTTTTCGCGTAAAGCGCTTGCGGACGCGGGCAAAGCGGAGTATAATATTTTAATTATACATACGCGCGTTAAGTTAGAACGGAGGGGGTATTGATATATGGATGAATTTTTGGCGTCGTTTCAGCCGGAAATGAGATATTTGTTGAGCGTGGTTATCGCGCTTGCGTTAGGCTTCGCGATAGGGCTGGAGCGAAAAATGCGTTATAAGGAAGCCGGAATGCGTACGCACGCTATCGTGTGCGGCGGCTCCGCGCTTATGACGATAATATCTAAGTACGGGTTCGACGGCGCGGGCGACGGAGCCAGGGTAGCCGCGCAAATTGTTACGGGCATAGGCTTTTTGGGCGCGGGCATAATCGTGTACAAGAAGGAAGCCCTGCACGGATTGACGACTGCCGCCGGCGTGTGGATGACCGCGGGCGTGGGTATGGCGGCGGGCGCGGATATGTATTGGCTGTCGATCGGGTCTACGGTACTGATAATCGCTATACAATGCGTAATGCACTTGCCGCTGAAGATTTTTGAAATCAAGAGATTCTACCTTTTTAGGATAAAATTCAGCTGCAACGCCGACGAGGGCACGAGAATAAAAGAGCTTTTCGGCGTTAAGAGGTATTATAAAATCAGCTACTATAACGAGGACGGCGGCATAACCGTTTCGGCGGATTTGAGAACGAGTGTCTTTATGGTGGACGACAGAATAAAGGAAATAATGGACGGCAGTCCCTTTATCAAATCCATAGAGAGAATAGAGGAGTAGCCGCCCGCGAATGCCGTGCCTCGTTAGGGGGAAAAGCGGATAGAGCAGTATATTGGCAAGCGGTGACAGAGAGGGAAAGCGAATTGTATAGGGGGCGATTAAAGCGGCGAAGCGGGTCTGGATTGCCACACATCGGCTACGCCTCGCTCGCAATGACGGATAGGGCAAGAGAATTGTATCGGGGCGGTGAAAGCGGCGAAGAGATGTTTCGACTGCGCTCAACATGACATTGATTTTGTTTTAATTCGTATTCGGTGCGAGTGACGCGGGCATTGTTTCGACTGCGCGCCAGCATCGACAAAGGTAGGTTTTGATTATATTGTGTACGATAGAACGGCGACAATGCAATTAAACCGGAGCGCTAGCTATAGCGCATTTTTGCGGAGCGGATCCTCTTTGCTAGTCCGACCGAATACGCATTCGTATTCGGTCGGCTTGGCTTCGTGGGCTTGTAATTCTTTGAATTATGTATTATACTATATTTAATGGGTATCGATGTTTTTGGCGGCGCGTATGACCGTTAGTCCGGGAAAGCAGGTGGCGTATGCGGGAGTTTTCTCGGCGCTGTCCGTAGTATTTATCATGCTCGGGGTGTTTTTTCAGATGCTCGAGCTGTTTTGGTTTTACGTCGCGACTTTTTGCGTCATGTTTCCGCTTGCAAAGGATTATTATTTCGGCGCGATTGCCGTCTATGTGGTGACCTGTGTGCTGGGGCTGCTTTTTTCCGGCTTTAATCTTGCTTCGCTTTCCCCGTATATTATTTTTATGGGGTGGCATCCGATTCTTGCGCATTGGATGCGGCGCGCAAAGGTTCCGCTTATTGCGCGCAAAATTATCGTTGCCGTCATTTTCGACGTCGGATACTATCTTCTTTATCTTCTCGCGCGCTATATTGTGTTCGACAGCGAATGGATTAACCGATATATTTTGGTATTTATCGCCGTAGCAATCACACCGCTTGCGTTGCTGTACGATTTCGGGTTGGGAAATCAGCAGCGGCAGGTTCGCGACTTTGTGCGGAAGCTGTCGGTGTGAGCGCGCCGGATTCCGTTTTACGGTGCAAACGCATAAAAACGCGTACGCCCGACCCGTTTTCTATTTTAGCGGTCGGTTTGCTTGAAATATTTTGTTTAATAAGATATACTAGGGGGCATAGGAAGTGAAGCGCTTCCGTAAAAAAATCGGGAAAGGTAAAATGGAGTATTCGGCACTTGCGCGTAAAATAGTTGATTTAAGAATTGCCGCGCGGCTCGCGTGTATGTGCGAGGACGGCGACAAGGCCTTGCTGTCGTTAAAGACGAAATTTTTGTACGTTCTGTACGGCAAGGATTGTGTGTCGCCGCCCGAGATAATGGCGCGGTTGAGAATTCTCAAGCCTAACCTGACTACGCTCGCCAAGGCTTTGGAACGGGAAAATTTGATTTGCCGTTCGCGTACGCTGCTCGACAGGCGCGGTATCAGTTATTCGCTTACCGAGCGCGGGCAGGGGTATCTGGACGAACGTCTTGCGCGCATCGCGGAGAACCTCAAGGGTATTTACGACACGCAGATGGAATACGACGCGGCGGCGGATAAGATAAGCGACGTTTTGGATTTTCTGTCATTTTTGCAGTGTTGACGGACGGCGCGGCAAAAACTTGCTAACATTTCCAAGAAATCCGGCATAAATAATAGCAGCTTAGGCGGAGGTAACGCCGATGAAAGATAAAAAGATAAAAAAGACGGTGCAAAAACCGAGAAAGAAAAGTAAATTGCGTATGGATTTGGAATCGGCGCGCCGCAACGATCCCGCCGCGCGTAATTATTTCGAGATTTGGCTTACTTACGCGGGCTATCACGCGGTGCGTTCGTACCGCCGCGCGCATTTTTTCCACGTTAAGCTTAAGCTGAAGCTGTTGGCGCGCATCATAAGTCAGGTTTCGCGGTTTTTTACGGGCATAGAAATTCACCCGGGCGCGAAGATCGCGGGCGGCATATTTATCGACCATGGCACCGGCGTAGTAATCGGCGAAACCGCGGAGATAGGCGAGAACTGCACGCTTTATCAGGGCGTAACGCTCGGCGGCACGGGTAAGGACAGGGGCAAGCGACACCCGACTCTAGGAAACAACGTCATGGTCAGCGCGGGCGCCAAGGTTTTGGGTCCGATAAATATCGGCGACAACGCCAAAATCGGCGCGGGCAGCGTGGTTCTTGCCGACGTTCCCGAGAACTGCACGGTAGTCGGCGTTCCCGGGCGCGTAGTCAGGCGCGGCGGCAGCCGCCCGGAGCTGGATCAAACCTTTCCCGACCCTTTGGTAGAGGAATTTGCGCATATTTCGTGCGCGTTAGAGACGCTTTACGGGCAAATAGCCGGACTTGAGGACGAAATAGCTAAGCTGAAAAAGAAGGTTCTGCAAGGAGAAAAAAAATAGCCATGCTCAAGCTTTACAACACGCTTACGCGTAAAAAAGAGGAATTTAAGCCGCTGTCAAAGTCGGGGCTCGTTAAGATGTACTCCTGCGGCCCTACGGTGTATAATTATGCGCATATAGGCAACATGCGGACGTATATCTTTATGGATATACTGCGCCGCACGCTCAAATTCGAGGGGTACAAGCTGAAAGGCGTCATGAATATAACCGACGTGGGGCATCTTACCTCGGACGGCGACACCGGCGAGGACAAAATGCAACAGGCGGCTGAAAAACTGCAAAAATCGCCGTACGAGATAGCCGAGATAGTTACGGTGGAATTTTTTAAGGACTTGGCGAGGCTTAACATCGGTAAGCCGGAAATAATCGTCAAGGCTACCGACCATATCGCGGACATGCTCGATTATGTAATTAAGCTTTGCGAGCTTGGTTACGGCTACGAAACGCCCGACGGCATATATTTCGATATCGCAAAATTTCCCGGCTACGGCAAGCTTTCGGGCATCAAGCTTGACGAGCAAAAAGCCGGCGCGCGCGTAGAGGTCAACGAATACAAGCGTAACGCCTCCGACTTCGCATTGTGGAAAAAAGCCGAGCCCGAGCATATCATGCAGTGGGACAGCCCGTGGGGCAAGGGATACCCGGGCTGGCACATAGAGTGCTCGGCGATGTCCTCAAAATACCTCGGCAAGCTTTTCGATATTCATACGGGCGGGGTCGATCATATTCCTATCCACCACGAGAACGAAATCGCGCAAAGCGAGGCGTTAGAGGGCAAGAAGACGGTTAATACATGGATGCACGGCGAATTTATGCTGTTCGACAACGGCAAAATGAGTAAGTCGCTGGGCAACACCTACCGGGTAGCCGAGCTTGCCGAAAAGGGCTATCCGCCTATGGCGTTCCGGTTTTTCTGCCTTAACGCGCACTACCGCAAGCGCCTGAACTTCACGTTCGAGGGGCTTGCCGCTTCGGCGACCGCCTATGAACGCTTGCTTGCGGGTCTGTATCAGCATAAAATTTCCGCCGAGCGCGCGCCAAAAGCCGTTCTCGATAAATACGCGGCGGACTTCTCCGCGGCTATTTCGGACGACCTCAATATACCGTACGCTTTGGGACTGCTTTTTACCATGCTTAAGGAGTCTAAAAGCAAGGATATTTATGCGCTCGCCTTGAGGTTCGACGGGGTTTTTGCGTTAGACCTTGATAAGGCCGCCGCCTCGGGAGTTGCCGCGCCCGAAAATTTTGATATCCCCGAGGAAATAACCGCCTTAGCCGAGAAACGCGTTAAAGCGAAAGCCCTCAAGGACTTCGCCGGAGCCGACGCCCTGCGCAAGGAAATCGCCGACAAAGGCTATACGGTTATAGACGTTCCCGGCGGGTATAAAATTAATAAATAAGATAGACTGACCAAACGTGAATGTAAGCCGCCCAGACGCGAATGCGCGCTCACTCGCCGCCCTCTGCGGGCGGCTTGATTCGCTTAACCGCATTCGGGCGGACTTCAACGCTGGGTGTGCATAGGGTACAAATACTGCGCGTGGTCATTCCGCTCGCTTGCGCAAGAAAACCGACCAAACGTGAATCGGCGCTACGCTTCGGCGTTACCGCCTTGCTTGCTTAATCCGATTCAGTCGGACTTTCAACGGGGTCGCTACGCAAAAATGCGATTTTGCTACGCTCCGTCTTAATTGTATTGTCGCTGTTCTACCCGTACACATTGTCATTGCGAACGAGGCGGAGCCGAAGTGTGGCAATCCAGTTCTAACTCTATCCGCTCTTTCCCCGCTTCGCCCCTTGCTCATAAACAAACCAACCCTCTCTGTCAATGCTAGCGCGCAGTCGAAACGTCTCTTCACCGCTTGCTAAGATATTTTGCTTGCCCTGGTTCCTTGTTTGGGTTGAGGCGATTACGACGCTCCCACCCAAAAACCCCCTTCTACGCCGACTCTACCGCGCGTAGAGTCGGGGGTTTTGCTCTCTATTTCCGCGTAGTCGAACGGTAAACTTATTTTTTACGGGAATAGGTTGTATTTTTTCTGTTGCCGGGTATAATTAAAGCATGCCGTTTAAGACGGGCGCGCCGTATAAAGCGTTCCGGTAATCAAAAAAACGGCGATGAGGCAGGTAGGCATATGGCGCAAGAAGTAACGTACGTAAATTATACCGTCGGCGAGGAGCGTTTTAATTGGATAACGCATCTTATCGGGGCGGTGCTGGCGGTAGCCGCGCTTGTTATCAGCGTGGTATTTGCCGTTACGGGCGGCAACGTATGGGCGATCGTAAGCTGCGCCGTATACGGCGGCACGATGATTTTGCTTTATTCTATGTCCACCGTGTATCACGCCTTACCGAAGATTCCGGCAAAAAAGGTTTTCCGTGTGATAGACCATTGCTCGGTTTTTATGCTTATCGCGGGGACGTACACGCCCTACACGCTTGTAACGCTCAGGGGCGTGACGGACTGGATAGGCTGGGCAGTTTTCGGATTAGTTTGGGCGGCGGCGGTGTTCGGTATCATACTCAACGCGATTAGCGTGGAAAAATTCGCCAAGGTTTCTATGGCGTGCTACATCGTCATGGGCTGGAGCATAGTTTTGTCGCTGTATACGCTGATACAAGGCATGGAATTAGCCGGGATTATTCTTGTAATCACGGGCGGAATATTCTATACCGTCGGCGCGGTACTTTACGGCGTCGGCAAAAAAATCCGCTACATGCACTCGGTCTGGCATATCTTCGTAATACTCGGCTCGCTGTTTCAGTTCTTTTCGATATTGTTCTATGTAGTGTAAACCGACCAAGCGATACCGACCAAACGCGAATCGGCGCTACGACAAGCCGCCCTCTGCGCGCGGCAGACAAGCTTCTTCCGATTCTGTCTGACTGGAGAGGTTTATTCTATCCGAGTCTGTACCG
>JAITNT010000155.1 GCA_031290295.1 Clostridiales bacterium | reverse complement strand
AAGTCCGACTGAATCGGATTAAGCAAGCAAGGCGTTAGCCGCTGCGCAGCGCCGATTCACGCTTGGTCGGCTAACTTCGCGCGCGTTCACGTCCGGGCAGTATATAAGCCTCTATCGCGGCTCCCGCCGCTACAATATCACGACCGTACCGGAGCTTACGTTGCCCGTTATTGCGCATTCCGGCGCGGCAACGGTATTCTCGGTCTTTCTTTCGCCGAAAAACTTAACCGTGCCCGAGCTTTTCTTTACGGCAAGGCTAACCTGTCCTGCAACGTAAACCGTGTCGATATCTAGGTCGCCGCTGCTTACGTTAAGCGTTATTTTTTTGACGGCGGCGTTATTCAGCTTAACGTCGCCCGAGCTTAGGTTAATATTTACGGCGCCGTATTCGACGGCGTCAAGCGTCAGGTTGCCCGAGCTTACCTTTATATTAAGCGCGGCGCTGCCTGTACCCGAAATCCGCTTGATATACGCGTCCCCGGACGATACTTTAATTTCATCGATCGTTCCTACGACACCGTTCAAGGACAGATCCCCGCTCGACACCTCGAGCACTTTTGCCGTGCCGACCGTTACGGTATCCGAAAACGTTACCTCTCCGCTGCTAAGCCGGACATCTAATTCGTCAATCGCGCCGCCGACGACGTTAACCGCCCCCGCGGAGCATTTAAGGTCGAAGCTCCGGACGTTTATCCCCGTTATATCGACCGTGCCGGCAAGCGTGGAAAGCGACAGGCTGTCAAGCTTGAAGCCGGACGGAACGGTTATTACACCGACATAATCGGAATATTTCAGCAAACCCTCGTACCAGTTATTCCACGTATAAAAATTAAATATTCTGCTTTTTTCTTTAAGCACAAGCTTGCCGCCGTCATTAGAAAATTCATACTGATTTTCTCTGACCTCGTAGTATTTCAGCGTGATATCCTCCGTTTCCGCATCCGCCTTAATTTCAAACCTTGCCTCTAACCGCAAATCAAAGTCGGCGGTATCGGCGGAAAGCGTTTCGGTAATCAAAACCGGCTCCGCGTAATAGCCCGCTTTTTCCGCGGCCCTGCCGGCTGCGGCGCGCCACGTGTCCGCGTCGAATACGCCGAGCGGTATACTGATTAGCAAAAGCGTAAGCCCCGCGGCGATAATAACGCCGCCTATAATTTTTAACCTCTTCATTAATTTTTCCCCCTCTTTTTGCCTTTGACCATACCGATAAAGCTCTTGATTATCGCCTTGATTATTTTGAACAACGCCTTGCCGCAATAAAACGCCCCCTGCCATACAAATACCGACAGCCCGATTACAAGCAACCCGCCTCCCAAAAATGCAAACGTCACCGCGCCCCCCAAGGAGGTGAACGCCGTCGCGGCGTACACTACGGAAGCGGCGCCGCCCGCGGTGAACCCCGCCGCTATGCCTATCAGACTCACCGCAAGGCTTCCGATGACCGCAATCAAAATTACCATCGCTACCGTCAGCCAAAAGAAAGCGACGGTTAATCCGATCGTTTTGAAAACATAGTACGCGGCGTCGTGCTTTTTTGCCGCCGCCGCGGGCGGCGGTTGCTGCGAATAGATCGGCGGCGGCGCGTACGGTTGCGGCGGATAACTCTGCGGCGGATAACCTTGCGGCGGCGCGCTTACCGCGGCGATCGCGGTCGTATACACGGGTGGCGTTTGGATATAACCGGCGGCGGTGTTGGCGCGGTCGTAAGGATAATTGACCGCCGCCGCATTCCCCGCCGCGCCCGTTTGCGGATAACCGACGGGCTCGCCGCCCGTTTGCACGGACTGTATCTGCCTCGCTATTTCCGAGGGCGGCGGCAACCGGGAAACAATTTCATCCTCGTACCGTCCGCTTTCTATCGCGTCGTCTATCAGCTCGCCGTAATATATGAGCGCCTTGTCCGCCTCGGCGCGGCCCACGGTTTTGGTAAGCTCGTTAGCGAGCGTTTTCATAAATTCCGCTTTTTTCATATCGAAACCCCTCTCTCAAAAATTAAGTCGATAATATGCTTAACGTCGGTTAAATGCCGCTTGTATTCTTCCAACCTCATTATCCCGTCTCCCGTCAAACGGTAGTATTTACGCAATCGCCCGTTATGCTCCAGCTGATAAAGATTAAGGCAGCCTTGCATTTCTAACCGTCTAAGCACGGGATACAGCGTCGATTCCGATACCTCGATAACCGAGCTGACGTCCTGCAAAAGCTTATACCCGTAGGTATCGCCCTTGCGCAGCAACGCCAAAACGTAAGCATCAAGAAGCCCTTTCTTTAATTGTATTTCCAAGACGCCGCCTCCAACATGTGTTATGTATAATACTATACATTACATAGCATACGATGTCAATTAAAAACATATAAGTTTTGAATTAGAATTTTTTAATATAAAGCGGACAAGTAAAACGTCTTAGCAAGCGGGCGACCGCCCCAGTCGCCCGTATATGTCGGCTGCGGCACGGTTTTGCGCAGTTAAAAAATGGTAAAATTTGGCAAAAAATATTTTACGATTTCTGTCAAAAACGCTTGCAAACGCATGTTCGGGTATGATATAATGCGGGTACGGTGGTTAACGAACGAACGTTTTGATGCGTTTCGGGGCGTTACTCCGTGTGTACATTGAAGGGAGTTCTTTTTTGCAGGTGCGGCAAAAAAGAACGAAAAAAGCGCATCGGGGAGATTTCGAGGCCTCCCCGAACCCCTCGGGCGACTTACTTTTGGAAAAAGTAAGCAAAATTGGGAAAGGGGGCAAGTGAATGTATTGGGGCGATGAAAGCGGCGAATAAAGGAAAGAGCGGATAGAGTTAAACTGGATTGCCACGTCGCTTACGCTCCTCGCAATGACGGATAGGGCTGGTTTTATTGTATGGGG
>JAITNT010000137.1 GCA_031290295.1 Clostridiales bacterium | reverse complement strand
TCTTCACCGCTTACCAATCATTTTCTTGCCCTAATCCGTCCTTAGCGAGGCGCGCTAGCGCGCCTAGGCAATCCGGTTTCTTATCCTCTTTCACGCATATGAAATTACCCGCGCTATGTCAATAGGCTCGCAACAAGAATCCCTCCAAAAAAACTTCTTCCTTCCCTTTATAGCGCCTCTAATAATCGGAGCGCGTTCCTTTTGGGTATTTTTTCTAGAGCCGAATTTGAATAAATAGCCGTTGATTACTCAAACTAATTCGGAATAAACGGTAAATACCGCAAGGCAAAAGCCCCTAACGCGCGCGCACCGCAAAAGGTCAGACGTTTTTTCCGGTTGCGCGGGGTTGGGGCGGGTATTACTTTATAGTTTAGCGGGTTAGTCCTCATAAAAAACGCCCTCGCAAAGCAAGCGTTTATGTTCGGCTGACAAACACGGGTAGAGAGGTATAATGTTGAAGGTTGTAGGTAAATCATTCGCAATATTTGTTGCAGTATTCTTTGTTTTCGTTTCATCGTCGGCATACGTTGTGGATAGCTTCTCATTTTGTGACGGAGATTTGCTCACGCAATCTGAAGTTGTCAGACATAGTACTATGCAAAAGCCGTTTTTTAGTATGCAATTCAACAAAAACGGCGATTTCGGCGGGGCGTTAATATATACCGTCGCCGGCATACCCATAAAAAGCGTCGCCGTCAAGGTCGTGCCCGACCGTAAGGTTTATTTAGGCGGAATGCCTCTCGGTTTTTCTCTGAGGAGCGAGGGGGTGCTGATTATCGGCTTCACCGACGTTACTACGGAATCGGGCGCGGTAAGACCGGCCGTCGCGGGCGGCGTTCTCGAGGGAGACATAGTAACCGGCGTTCAGTGCCAAAAAATAAACGGCGCCGCCGATATCGAGCGTATCGTCAATTCAGCCGAAAACGCCGGCAAGGAATTATGCTTTACGGTCAACCGCGGCGGGAGGTACCTGCAGCTCAAGGTTACGCCGGCGTACGATTTAACCGCGGGCAAAAGCAAGGTAGGCGTTTTAATCAGAGAAAGCTTAGCCGGAATCGGCACGGTAACGTACATTAACGGCGACGGCGGCTTCGGCGCGCTCGGGCATCCGGTTTGCGATTTCGATACGCGCACGATTTTTCCCGCGTCGGACGGCACGGTCTACAATTGCGCGATTATAGGCTTAGTCAAGGGCGAGCGCGGCAAGCCCGGCGAGCTTAGAGGGCTGTTCATAAAAAGCGATAAGCATATCGGCACGGTGAAGGTCAACAATAAATTCGGTATCTTCGGCGTATTCTCGGCGCGTCCCGAAAACGAGCTTTATCCGTCGCTGTTAGATATCGGCGGCAGAGCGTCCGCAAAGCCCGGCAAGGCGAAAATACTTGCCACTCTGGACAGCAAAATTTGCGAATACGATATAGAAATTGTAAAGACGAATTATCAGCTTTCCGCCTCGGAAAAAAGCATGGTAATCAAGGTTACCGATCCCGGGCTGTTAGAGCGCACGGGCGGCATTGTTCAGGGCATGAGCGGCAGCCCGATAATTCAAAACGGTAAGCTGATCGGCGCGGTAACCCATGTATTTTTGAACGACCCGACGAGAGGCTACGGGCTGTATATAGACTGGATGCTCGCCTGACGGCGGTTTCATACGCGCTAAACCCTTTCGCCGTTCTTCCCGCAAAAAATCCGCGTTTAGTTTCGCGGCGGTTCTGTTGCAAGCAGACCGCATATAGTCTACAAAAAAACCCTTTATCCGACAAAAACCGCTTTTATACGCGCATGCCGTTATGGTACGATACCCGTATGACTCTCGATATGGAAATCAACAATTTTTTATTGTCGCTGCGGATTTTGCCTACTCTCAAAGGTTTTTATTATTTGCGCGACGCCATCAAGCTGATTATCGGCGAGGACTTAACCTTTTCTAAGTTTAAGTACGACGTATATCCGCGCGTCGCGCAAAAATACAACACCAATATCGCCAACGTAGAGCGCAATATTTCCAACGCTATAGATACGGCGTTCCTTACGGCGGAGGTCAACGTCCTGTCCGCCGAATTCGGCAATACCCTGCGCGCCGAAAAGGGCAAGCCTACGTGCCGTGAATTTATACTGCTTGCGGTCGACAAAATTCTTTATAAGTATTCATGAAGCGGTTTCGCAATGCGGTCGGCAAAATTCTTTATAAGCATTTATGAGGCGGCTCCGTAATATAGTATATTATGAAGCGAAGAATAATTTATCTCGAGTATGTGTCCTCGCATTTCAAGCGCCATAAGATATTTTATCTGCTGTTTTTAGGTTGCGCGGTAATCGGTATCGTTTACGGAATAGTTTATGTGTCGAAAATCGGCAGGGTCATTCTCATTTCCGATATAAAAAGCGTCACCCTGAAGGCTATCGCCTCCGGCAACGTCACGGCGGGCGGTATTATAGCGGACAACCTGCTCGTGTTTTTAGGCTGTACCGCGCTCGCGCTTATATTTTCGGTAAATATATATTTTTCCGTCGTTTGCTATCTGCTGATAATTTACCGCGGATATCTTATCGGCTTTAACGCGTGTATAATGATTAATTTATTCGGCATGGGCGGCGTCGCAAACGTTTTGATCGTCTTTATCCCCCAACAAATTTTCATTCTTGCGCTGCTTATCTGCTCCTACGCAATTTGTTCGCGGCGGTGCTTTGCGAATTACCGCTGCGGTTTTCTGGCGTTCAGAGGGGTAGAATACCGCGAAACCCTTACCGGGCTTGCCTATGTCGGCGTTCTGATGCTGATTTTGACGGTTATTCAGGCGATTTTTATTCCGATAATATCCAAAAGCTTTTTATTTATCATGTAATGCATAAAAATTACTTAACCGTGCAAAATAACCCCGAATAAACACCGAGGTATTTTTTTTATGAAAAAGCTTTTTAGATTGATACCGATACTTGCTTTTGCCTTGCTAATTTTTGCACAGTCAAACCTTTACGCTCACGCCGCGCCCGTTCCGGTGCCGCTGCCTGGGGTTGCCGCGGTCAAGGCTAAGTCGGGCTATCTTATGGATTACGCGACGGGTACGGAATTGTACGGCGCAAACGCCGGGCTTCACCTGCCCGTTGCGAGTATGGTAAAAATAATGACGGTTTTACTTTCTCTCGAGCACGTCGAAAGCGGTAAAATCGGTTTTGATTCGACTATAACTGTGAGTCAAAACGCCGCTTCTATGGGCGGCTCGCAGGCGTTTTTGGACGCGAACGCGCAGTATAAGGTCGACGACCTTATAAAGTCCATAGTTATCGCTTCCGCTAACGATTCCTGCGT
>JAITNT010000136.1 GCA_031290295.1 Clostridiales bacterium | reverse complement strand
GTTGCTTTTAGGCGAAAATACGGTATACTGTATACAGCGTGAGGAAAAGCCTAAAGGAATTTTTCACTCCGGTAAGGGGCGCGGAGCAAAACGCGGTTTCGCTCCGTGCGGCTCGCGCCTTAGATTATGCAAGGGAGGTATTATGAGTGCCGAAAATTATTAATTTCCGTTTGCTGTTCTTTGCGTCGGCTGCGGTTTTGTCGGGCAGTCTTGTCGCTTACGCCGTTATAAGCGAGCGTTATTATTTGATTGCTTTTTCGGCGGTCATCTTAGCTTTTTTGATTTATTCTCTGTTCGCGTCCGAAATTACCAAGCGGACAAGGCTTGCGCTGTCCGTCGTTCTTCCGGTTATAGTGCTTGCTTTTTCGGGCGCGGGGCTTCTTAATTATCATACCTTTATAAAAAATAATCCGTACGGCGACCGACCCGTCGAGGTTACGGGGCGGGTCACGGATTACGTACTCTACGAGGGCGAGGGCTTCGAGGCCGTCGTGATCGACGATTTGCGTATCGACGGGCAAAAAACGCTGTATAAAGCGGCGGTCACCGTGTCTAAAAGCAAGTACGGCGCGGGCGACCGCATTCTTGCGAAGGCTTGCTACGTTCAAACGGCGGACGGACGGTCGTTTCCCTCGCAGGAATATCGGCTTAATATCAAGTTTCGCATAAGCGGCTCCGACGTTTCGCTTATATCCGAGGGCAGCCCGAATTTGCTAGAAACGGTGCGCGCCCGCTTGCAAACGGGGCTTAGCGATAACCTTACCAAAACGCAGGCCGATACGGCTTTCGCCCTGCTTACGGGCGACCGCTCCGATATGGACTTCCAAACGTCGAGCGCGTTCATGTTCTCGGGGCTGGCGCATGTGCTGGCGGTTTCCGGACTGCATATTTCTTTTCTGATTTCCGCGGTATCACGGCTGTTAAAAAAGCTGCGTACCAACCGCTTTCTGCATATCGCGGTTATAACCGTTACCGTAACCGCTTTTTGCGCGTTGTGCGGCTTTTCGCCGTCCGCGCTCAGGGCGGCGATAATGGGGCTTGCCGGCGCGGTCGCCTACGCGTTCTTCTTAAAATCCGACATGCTCACTAATCTTTCGCTTGCCGTCATAGTACTGCTTGCGGCGCGGCCGCTGTACATTATGGACGCGGGCTTCATCATGAGTATGACCACGGTGTTCGCTATAGCCTGTATTGCAAGGCGGCTTGCAAAGGCTCTCGGGCGGATTCACACGCCGAAAATAATTTCCGCGTCCGTTTCGGTGACGACCGCTTCCACCGTGGGAATATTCCCTTTTACGTCGGAATTTTTCGGTACGCAGCCCGTATATGCGTTGCTCTTTAATCTCGTGCTTGTGCCCGTATATATGCTTATATTCACGCTTTTGCTGATTGTGTCCGTACCGGTCGCCGTATTTCCACAGACCGCCGCGCTTTACCGTATAACACAGCCCTTCCTGTACGCCGCCGAGGGTATTACCGCTCTAAGCGGGCGTTTGCCCGCGGCGGTGCTGACCGTTTTTCCGCTCGGAATCTTTGCGGGCGTGTATTTGCTTTGCATGTTCGGGACCTCGCGCTATATACTTGTGCGCGGGCACGTGCACAAGGCTCTTACCGTTACGCTTGCCGCGGTTATGCTCGCAGCGGTAATCGCGGGCAACCTCCCCGCCCCGTACGAAAACAACCGCCTTACCAACTCGGCGGTAATTATCGTAGACGACGGCAAGGGCGCGACCTTCGTAATAGGCGAGGTGACCGAAACGAATTACCGGGGAATTAAGGAATTTTTCATTGAAAACCGACGGCGCGGAATCGACTATATTCTGCTCACGCGGGTAAAGGAGGGCGACTTCCCGTACATAAATTATATCTCCGTACTGTACGGCGTCAAGGGCGTAGTTATGCTCGATTTCGACCGCGGGCTAGCCGACTCGCTTTATACCGCGCTGTCGAAGCCCGTGACGGCGTCCCTGCCGCGCGATGCGTCGGGTACGGACTTTGCGCCGCAGTACCGGGACGGCGCGCTTCGGTCTATAGAAATCCGTTCGGAAAACAAAAAAATTCTTTATCTTCCTTACGGCGCAAAGCCGTCCGAATTTCTTCCCGTAGAGGGCTGCGACACCGTTATCTACGGAGGCGCAAAGGGGGACGCGATTCTTCCCCCGGGCGTTCGCACAACCGAGGAATATTTTGTGCTTACGCTAGACTAAAAACGCAATCGGGCGTATAATGGAAACAAAAAAACAGGGGGCAAACCATATGGAAAGAATGTATCATATCGCTATGACTAAGGAGGACGCGGGCGAATACGCTATACTCACGGGCGACCCGGGACGCGTGGAAAGCATAGCGAAGCAGCTCGACGGCGCGCGGCACGTCGCGTCGAACCGCGAATACACGACGTGGTTGGGGACCGTCGACGGCGTGCGCGTTAACGTAACCTCGGTAGGCATAGGCGGCCCGTCTATGGCGATAGGCGTAGAGGAGCTTGTCAAGCTCGGCG
The DNA here is from genome assembly GCA_031290295.1 of Clostridiales bacterium. Lineage (GTDB taxonomy): Bacteria > Bacillota > Clostridia > Christensenellales > DUVY01 > JAITNT01. Next base: position 908 of record JAITNT010000136.1, on the reverse strand, counting down.
TCCGCACCTTTATACGGATAGGCACCTGCGGCGGCATAGATCTCTCCGTAAAGGCGGGCGACCTTATCGCGGCTAACGCGGCGGTAAGGCAGGAGGGCACGGGTCTGGAGTATCTGCCGCTTGCCTTCCCCGCGGTAGCGGACTTCGGCGTCACCGCCGCGCTGAAAGCCGTGCTGGACAAGCACAAGCAAAATTACCATATCGGCACGGTACAAAGCAAGGACTCATTTTACGGTGAAATGGAACCGGACAGAATGCCCGTCAGGGAGCAGCTTACGCAGCAATGGGAAATATACAAGCGTTCGGGCGTACTCGCAAGCGAAATGGAATGCGCCGCCCTCTTTTTGCTGGGCGCCGCGCTGAAGGTCCGGTGCGGCGGACTGCTGCTGTGCGTATGGAACGAGGAGCGCCGCAAGGCATACGGCGACGCCTCGGAATGCCACCAAACGCAAAAAATGTACAGGCTTGCGGCGGAAACTATCGCAACCCTGATAAAAAACGATAAAACCGTCCCAACCGCATAAAGGGACTTGCTGCGGGGAATGGCCGCAACCGCCGCGTTAAAGCGCGCGGTTGCGCCCCGCAAACCGGCGCTGACGCATTTTATGCATTTGCCATGAGAAACGCCAATGAGAAACAACGCCATGAGAAACAAAAATTAATTGCCTTAATCCTCTTTACTTTTTTTTGACTTTAGGCTATAATTATTTAGCTTTGTATTATGGCGGCATAGCTCAGCTGGCTAGAGCATTCGGTTCATACCCGACAGGTCGATGGTTCGAATCCGTCTGCCGCCACCACCGCTAAGGAAACGTCGGTTAATCGGCGGTTTCCTTGCAAAGCTGTTATCACATTTTTACGGCCCTATGGTCAAGTGGTCAAGACATCGCCCTTTCACGGCGGTATCG
>JAITNT010000072.1 GCA_031290295.1 Clostridiales bacterium | reverse complement strand
ATCATTAAAGGTATGAAAGATTTCCTCCTGCGTGCTCGTCTTATTAGCGATAAACTGTATGTCGTCTATCATGAGTACGTCGGTGGAACGGTAGCGGTTGCGAAAGTTTTGCGCGTGGTTGCGGTCGCGTCCCGCGCGGATAGAGTCAATCAACTCGTTAGTGAAGCGTTCGCTCGTAACGTACATAACCTTAAGCTCGGGATGCTTTTTATTTATGTAATTCCCGACGGCGTGCATTATGTGCGTTTTTCCAAGCCCCACGCCGCCGTAAATAAACAGCGGATTATATGTGTCGCCGGGGGACTCCGCGACGGCCTGCGCCGCCGCTTGGACGAACATATTGTTATTGCCTACTACGAAGGTGTCGAAGGTGTATTTGGGATTAAGTCCGCTTTCAAAGGGTACGGACTCTAACCCCGCGCCCGCTATAGACGCGGCGGGAGGCTCGTCCTCTTTTTTGGCGTATTCGTCCTTCTCCGTAGGGTCGATAACCAAAACGCCCAAATCGTAGCCGCATCTGGTAATCGCCTGAACGATCTGAGGCAAATAATTTCTGATAATAACCGCCTTAGTATTGGCGGTTTCGGAAAAAAGCACAAGCTTGTTGTCGTGTATCCCTACGGCCGTAAGCGGGCGCACAAAAACATCGCAGCTTATCGCCGTAATGGTCTTCTCTAATTCCTTGATGACCTCGTTCCAAATACCGGTATAATCCATAACCCTGCCCGCCGCCCTTATCCGCACATAATTTTAGGAATTTATTCTAACCTAAAACGCCGTTTTTTGCAAGCGGATAAAAGAATTAAAAGACGCCGAAAGCATTGGGGAAAACATGTTTGCGGATTGTGGAAAGATTGTGGATTGAGTGAAAAACACGGGTGCGGGCGAAGGAAGGCGAATCAAAACCGTTCAGGGGGGGGGCTTCGCGTAAAACCCGGTAAGTGCCCCCTGTGTCTTCGGGGTCTTTTTCTCTAAATAATTCGTTAGGCTTTTTTGAAAAGTTTTTTACAAATCCGCCCGCGTTTCGTTTCGCAATAAGTTTGGCGGCGGACGCCTTAATCTTTCGTGGCGGCGGCACAACGCGCGATAAAGGTTATCTTCCCCGGAATCCGAGAGCATACCGCGAAGAATTTCGCGTCCGTCGCAACGCCTGCGGCTTCCTACGGCATGTAAGTAGTCTTCGGCGGACGAACCCGGCGTATTCTCCGCCGCCGCGCTTGTCGCCGGCTCGGGCGCGGAGGACGGGCATAACGGCTCCGTGATAAGCTTATCGTCCCGGGGTTTTGCGCCGCTTGCGCATACGGGCACACGCAACCCCGCAAACAACGCGCGCGCGATAAGGCTGTGTATTCCGAGATTATTCATCGCAAAATCCTCCCTTCCCTCTTTAAGGCGAACCCGGTAAAGTGCCCGCCCTCCGCCACCGTCAACCGCGTAAGCAAGGGCGGCCGCCCGCCTCAAGGACGCTTTGGCTTCGTTATATTGTATGAAATTACCCGCCGCATTGTGAGCGACGGAGCTTGAGAAAGAGGCGAAGAGAATGATTATTAAGCGGTGAAGAAAGGAAAAAGGACAAGTAATTGTCTTAGCAAGGAAAGCGATGAAAAAATGTTTCGACTGCACGATAGCATTGACATGGATAAAGTGAATTTGTATTCGGGACGGGCGGCACGGATATGACAGGGTTTTAGTTTGCATTGTGTACGAGAGTCGGGCATAAGCTTGTTTGAATTGTACGGCATACGGTCGTTTTCACGGAGCAAACGTATTTTAATACGTTTTGAACGGCTTGCTTTCCGTCCGCGCGGCTTTTCCGCTTGTAATTTTTCGCGATTTAAGATATATTTTATATATGTACATTTCCGAAATAATTCTTAGGGACTTCCGCAATTATTCCTCCGTGTCCTTGGCGCTTCAAAACGGCGTCAACATTTTTTGCGGAGCGAACGCGCAGGGCAAGACGAATTTGGTGGAAGCGATATATTACACCTGCGTGGGACGGTCGCCGCGCACGCCGCGCGACAAGGAGCTGATACGGTGGGACGGGGAATCGGCGTATCTGTCCGCCTCCGCGCAAAAGGCCTGCGGTAAGGTTATGGTCGAGGGCTATCTCACGAGGACGGAGAAGCGTATCAGCATTAACGGGCTGCCTATTTCCCGCATGGGCGAACTTATGGGCGCGATAAACGCGGTTTTCTTTTCGCCGGACGAGCTGAAAATTATCAAGGAAAGCCCCTCCGACCGCAGACGGTTCATGGATATCGATATCAGTCAGCTGTCAAAAGCGTATTTCTACGACCTTAACCGCTACAACAAAACCCTCGCCCAGCGCAACCGCCTGCTCAAAACCGGCGGAAATATTACCGATCAGCTTTCCGTTTGGGACTTACAGCTTGCCGATACCGGCTCGCGCATAATCAAAGCGCGGGCGGCTTTTATAGACAAGCTCAAGGTTTACGCAAAAAACGCGCACGCCGAGCTTACCGACGGCGCCGAAAGCCTCGACGTAGACTACGAATGCATCCCCTCTTACGACCGCGCAGATATCCGCGAAGCGTACCTCGCCGAGCTTAGCCGCACCCGCACAAAGGATTTATTCAACGGCTATACTAATATCGGCGTACACAAGGACGATATCGCGCTCGGCATAGGGGGCGCGGATATACGCGCCTACGGCTCGCAAGGGCAGCAGCGCACGGCGACCCTCGCGCTGAAGCTCGCCGAGCTGGAAATCTTTGCCGGCGAAACCGGCGAATACCCGATACTTATACTTGACGACGTGTTAAGCGAGCTGGATACCGCGCGTCAGCGCAAGCTGATAGAACGCATAAAAAACGTGCAGACCCTGATAACCTGCACGCATACCGATATAGCCTTCGATTCCGCCGCCGTCTTTACGGTAAAGGCGGGCAGTATAAGCCGGGAACAGCCCGGCTCGGAGTGATAAGGGGGAGCATGCTGTTTATGCTTCCGACCCATTTTATTGCTATTTACCCGCAAACCTCGGAGGCTTGCCGCCGCGTATACTTCAGCAGCTCTTTCATGATTTTTACCGCCGTTTCTTCCGGGGAAAGCAGGGTGTTGTCCACGGTTATTTCCGCGGCTTTTTTGAAGATCGGCTCGCGCGCCGCCAGCAGCTCCTTAAGCTCGGCGAGGCGGTCGCCGCGCGGCGCGCCGGGACGGTCGCCCTCGTCCTCAAGACGGCAGGCTATAACCTCGGGCTTGGCTTTGAGCCAAATCATTACGCCGCTTTTGGACAGATTAGCCGCGTTTTCAGGATTATCCAGCGTCGCGGCGTTGGCGGCGATAACCACATCGTCATATTCGGACGCTTGCAAAATAACCTTGCGTTCCAACCGCGAAAAGGCTTCCGCGGTATAATGGTCGAGGTACTCCGCAATCGTACAATCAACCGTATATTCAATCAGTCGATCGGTATCGCAATACAACATGCCCAGCCTGTCGGCAAGCAGCTTCCCGACCGTTTTTTTATATGTACCGCTCAAACCGTACAAAATCAGATTCCGTTTCAATCAGCCGTCCTTAATCCTTTATTCGATTTCTTTTTCTTTTTTCATAAGCCCGTGCGCCGCGTTAACCGCCTGATAATAACTGTCCGCGCCGCCGCCCGTAAAAACACCGTCGCAAACCTCGGTAATAACCGATATGCGCCTGAACGCGTCTCTGTTAGCGACGTCGCTCATGTGCACCTCGAGCTTAGGTACGCCGACAATTTCCAACGCGTCGCGGAGCGCGTAGCTGTAATGTGTGAGCGCGCCAGCGTTTATCACAATAGAATTATAGCCTCCCGACTGAATTCTGTCAATTATAAAACCCTCATGATTAGACTGAAAAATTTCCGCTTCATAGCCGAGCGCGGAAATCCTGCGCTTCAGCTCGGCACAAAGCTCGGCGTACGTTATCGTGCCGTAGTGCGCCGGATCGCGCTTACCGAGCATGTTCAGGTTCGGTCCGTTGATGACAAGTATCTTTTTCATAAGCTCACGCTCCCGTATATTATGCGATGCCGATTAAGTATACCGCCGAAAATTCCAACGGACTTTTAGAGAAAAGTTTTTAGCTTTTACGGTAAGCATAACCGGCGTTTCCGCTAAAGCTTTTTCAAAACGCCGTTAATCGCCGTCCCGTCCCGCGTCCTCTTTTGCCCCGGAAAAAATCTTAAAAAAGTCGGGGTAGCTTTTGCCGACAATTCCGGGATTGAGGATTTCTACGCCCTCGAGGCTTGCCGCCCCCGCGACCGCAAGCGTCATAGCGACGCGATGGTCGCCGCGCGGATCGATGCGCGCGCCGCCGTTAAGCACGCCGCCGCCCCAAATTCTCATGCCGTCGCCCGTTTCCTCGATGCGCGCGCCCATCATTTTTAGCGCGGCTACGGTGTTGGTTATGCGGTCGCTTTCCTTATGCCTAAGCTCGGACGCGCCGCTTATGTTGCTTTCTCCGTCCGCAAAGCACGCCATAACCGCAAGCACGGGCAGCTCGTCGATAATCCTGGGGGCAAGCGCGCCGCTTATGTTGAACGGCTTTATTTTGGGCGCGGACTCAACCATGATATCCGCCACGGGCTCGCCTCGGTGCATACTTTCGTTAAGCACGTCGATACGTCCGCCGCAGGAATTGATGATATCGATAATGCCCGTACGCGCGGGGTTAACGCCCACGTTGCGGAGCACGACGTGACTGCCGGGAATAATAGTCGCCGCCGCCATAAAATACGCCGCGCCCGACAAATCGCCGGGGATTTTCATATTCAAGGATTTGAGGACGGACGGACGGACTGTAACCCTGCCGGGACCTCTGGTAATGTCCGCACTCATTTCCTCAAACATTATTTCGGAATGGTCGCGCGTCGGAGTGTCCTCATAGATAGTTATACCCGACCTTACGTTGAGCGCGGCAAGCATCAGCGCGCCCTTCAGCTGTGCGCCCGCAACGGGTAAATACACCTCCGCGCCACGCATCTGCGACGCCTTAACCGTAATCGGAGCGAAGCCGTCCGCGGACGTAATACGCGCGCCCATACCGTTCAGGGTTTCGACGACCTGTTCCATGGGTCTGTTTTTGAGACCGTCGCCGCCCTCGAGCACGGCGGAAACGCCCGCTCCGGCAATAAGCCCCGTCAAAAGCCGCAGCGTCGTTCCGCTGTCGCCGACGTTAAGCCGCTGATTATTCTTGAGTCCTTTCGCACCGGTAACCGTAAGCGTGTTGCCGTTAATATCGATCTTAGCGCCTAGCCTGCGCATACACTCTATGCTCGCCATACAGTCGTACCCGAGAAGCGCGTTGGTTATTCTCGCCGTACCCTGCGCTATCGAGGAAAAAATCACCGCCCTGTGCGTAATCGCCTTATCCCCTGGAATCCTTATGACGCCGGTAAGCGGCGGCAGGCTTTTGATACGGCAAGCCTCCCCGACCGGTTGCCGGGGCGGCGTCTTGATTATTTCGCCGTTCGTCGTCAGCGCCATATCAGCAAACCCTTACTTTTTTCTTTTTCAGCAACGCGCGCGCAAGCTCGCAATCGTCCTCGGAATCAAATTCTAATTTGAGCGCGCCTATTGCGCCCTCGCGTACCGGCGCTATAGATACCGTCTTAATATTAATTTTACGCTTGGCGAGTATCCCCGTAATCCGGTTGAGCGCGCCCGGCGCGCTCGGCGCGTCTACCGTAAGCGAATCGGTGCCGAATTTCGGCTTTGCCGCGCCAGCGTCCGTTCCTACATGCGCGGCGGCCTCCGCAATGAATACCCTCAGCCCGTCGGCGTCGGAATCGATAATGAGCTTACGCGCCTGACCGAGCCGCAATATAAGATCGTCGAGCGCGGCGACGGTATATTTGCCGTTGTCCGTAAGCCCCTTGGCAAACGACGCGGCGTCAATGCTCCCGAGCGCGGCTTTTTTTAGAAAGTCCGCCGCCATGAACCTTTCGACGCCGCCCGAAGCTCCGTCGACACCCGCATAAACGGCGAACGCGGCGAGCGCGGGCGTTTGCGTAATTCCGCCGATTACGGCGTCGTGCGCGGCGGCGGTCATTTCTACCGGAATCGCGCCCGCGTGCCTGACAAGCTCCGCTACCTCCGCCGTATCGCCGCCCTTTGCCCTGTCCGAGGTAAGCACATAATACGCGCCCTCGAACAAATGCCGTTTTGACTGCAAAATCCCCGCGGCAACGCTGCCCGCAAAGGGATGTCCGCCCACGTAGCGAATGCCCACGGGCAAAGCGGACAGTATCGGCTCTTTAAGCCCGGCGGTATCCGTAATCACCGCGTCGTGCTTAACTACGGAATAAACCTCGTTTATCAACGCCGCCGTTTCGGCTTGCGGCGCCGCGACAAAAACCACCGTAGTCCCGCGCAAAATTTTCATATTGGCGTTTCCGAGTTGTATTATGCCCTCGGTGAACGCGTACTCTAACACGCTCTCGTCCTTATCGACGCCGATTATATTAATATCCGGGTTGCCGTAACGCAGCGCGCGCGCAAGCGAGGCTCCGATTTGACCCATCCCGACTATGCCGATATTTATCGCCTTAGTAATATCCCTAGGCGCATAATTAAATTTCTTCATAATATAATTTTACCATAACGCGAAAATTTTAGCAATAAATTACGGAGCGGCAATTAGCGTCGTTGATACGGGCTGCACGCGGTAACCCGAATAAGAAAAGAGGATAAGATTAAACCGGATTCCTACGGCGCTAACGCGCCCTTGAATGACAGAGCGGATAGAGTTAAACTGGATTCCTACGGCGCTAACGCTCCTCGCAATGACAATGGCGGCTTCTAAACGTACTATGCGGGTATGCAGTAATAACCCGGATAAGACTATGCCGTTGAAGTCCGCCCGAATGCGAAGAAGCGAGACGCAGCCGCAGGCGGAGCGAGCGCGCATTCGCGTCTATCGCGGCTAGCAAGCAAGGCGTTAGCCGCAGCGCAGCGCCGATTCACACTTGGTCGGTTCTCTTGCGCAAGCGAGCGGAATGACCGCGCGCAGTAGTGAGAACGCTGTGCGCACCCGGATAGACCGTGCCTTTTTTCGCAGGTCTACATTCGTATGGTTTTTTCTTCGTCGATAATGAGCTCGATGTTAAAAATATACTTTTTCCTTGTGAAGTAATTGAACAGGAAAATCATTATCGAAATAAAAATTTTTACCAGCCACAGGTTAACCCCTAATAAATCGTATCCTATGTATTCCACGCCTATACTGATGAGAAGGGCGGCGAACGCGAATATTGCGAATTTGGCGAAGCCGCGTTTACTCCAACCGATCGCGCCGTATTTGTATACAAAAAACACCGACATGAGATAATTAAAAACAAAGGACAACAAAAAGCCGACGCCCGTTGCGAGGACTACCGTGAACGCGGCGGGGGCTAGAGGCGGGTCTTTGGGTACGTTAAATACCGCGTTGAGGATATTATTGCCGAAGCTTTCGGGTTTTGCGGCAAATATTATCACCGCCATAGCCGCGAAATCAATTACGGTAGTCGCCGCTCCTACCGCGAAATATTTCAAATATTCCCGTCTTACCGCGGGGTCGCGGAAAAACTTGATGAAAGCGCGCGCCTTTTCCGAGAAAAAGGTTTTTACCCTATAGAAAAAATCAGACATGTAATCCCGCTTATCAACCGCGTTTGGGGATAAAGCCTTCAAATATTATGTTATCGCAGTACGGCAGCGCGCGTTCCATATCGGAGTCCGACCGGATTGTCCATGCGAGCACGGGGCGGCCGGGATATTTTTTGACGAAGCGGTTTGGCAGGTCGCCGAAGTCGTAGGAAATGAAATCGGGCTTTGTGGATTTGTTCAGCAGCATATTCCTCAGGACGATACGGCGGAACGCCGATATCTTTGTGCCTCTGAAGAAACAGCTTAGCTGTCCGCGAAGTATGTGCGGCGCGTTATTTTTGAAGTACTCAATCGAATACGGGTTAAAGGACTGTACGGCGTATTCGCCGTTATATTCCTTCAGCGCGTCTAAAATCTTTTTTTCCAGTCCGCCGACCTTGTTTGTGTTCTTGATTTCTATCAGCAGAGGCGTGCGTCCCGCAACAAAATCGAGCGTTTCGTTGAATGTAGGAATGCCGTATTCCGTGTTCAGAAGCCTGATAGCTTTGAGATCGGCGGCGGTAAGATTGCCGATATAGCCGTCCACACCCGTCATACGGGCAAGCTTATCGTCGTGAAAGACCGCCATCGTGCCGTCGTCAAGCTCGTGCACGTCAAGCTCAATCGCGTAATTATTGTCTATCGCGTTTTGAAAAGCGCCCAAGCTGTTTTCCGGAAATACGTCGTTATGCAGTCCGCGGTGCGCTATAAACTGTTTCACAAGCCATTTAGAATATATATCCATGTTTTTTATTACCTCATAAACCGGCGGTCGCCGGATAATGTAACCGCAACGCAACCGTTAAGGCGCAATAACTTACGACTACAGTTTAATTATAACATGATTCGCGGCAATATTCCACTGTTTTTAATATAATATTGTAATTTAGCGGCGAAAACATATTTTTTCATACGGTTGCCGCGCTTGCACCGCCTGCGAACATTTGCAAAAATCTGTGATTTAAGATATAATAGGTGTGGGAGTTTTTAATATTCTTTGTAAAAACAGATTTTATAATTCTCAAACG
>JAITNT010000044.1 GCA_031290295.1 Clostridiales bacterium | reverse complement strand
TTCTTTTTGTACACGCAGCCCGAAATAGCAAGGCAGCTGTTGAGGTATCGCTACAACATTCTTCCAAACGCGAAAAAACGGGCGGCGGAGATGGACGACGAGGGCGCGTTGTTCTCGTGGAACTCGATAAACGGCGAGGAATGCGGACACGTGTTCGAGGCGGCGACGGCGCAATACCATATAAACTGCGACGTGTTCTACGCGATAATGAAGTACTACGAGGCGACGGGCGATTTTGCTTTTATGAAGGAGTGCGGAATAGAGATTCTCGCCGAAACGAGCAAGTGCCTCTCCCACCGCGGGAGCTTCGTACCCGCAAAGGGCGGCAGATTCTGTATCAACTGCGTTTGCGGTCCCGACGAATATAATCCGGTGGTGGACAACAATCTTTACACCAACTGGCTGACGCGCAAGCAGCTTTACTACACGCTCGAAATGCTGGAAAAGCTCAAAAAAGAGGACGAAAAGGCGTTTACGGCGCTTTGCGGCAAGTGCGGACTTGACGAAGCGGAGCTTGCGCGGTGGAAAAAAGCGGCGGATAACATGTATATAGCGTACGACGAAAAAAACGGGATATATATGCTCGACGACAATTTTTTGTATAAGGACCCGATAAACATCGACGACATTCCGCTTAATAAGCTGCCGCTTTTGACTAATCTGCACCCGCTCAATCTGTGGCGGTATCAGGTTTGCAAGCAAGCCGATATAGTGCTTTTGACCTTTCTTTGCGGCGACGAATTTTCGCAGGAGATGAAGAAGCGGATTTTTGACTTTTACGAGCCTAAGACCATACACGACAGCTCGCTGTCGGCGGGGATTCATTCGATAGTGGCGCTAGATATCGGTTACGGCGAGGAGGCGTACGGCTATCTGAAGCAGGCGGCGCGCATGGATTTGGATAACGTTAACCGCAACACCTTTTTCGGAGTGCACGCCGCCTGTATGGGCAGCGCGTACATGATGATAGTCAACGGCTACGCCGGAATGCGCGTGACCGGCGGCACATTGCGCTTCAAGCCCTCGATACCCGACGGCTGGCGGGGCTACGGCTTCAAGATACGCTTTTGCGGGTGTCTTATCGGCGTGGAGATAAGCCGCGGCGAAGCGGAATTCGCCTTGCTTGACGGCGCGGGCGCGGAGCTTGTTTGCGGAGAAAAAAAGCTTTCGCTTACGGCGGCGGCGCCGTCTGCGCGGGCAAAATTTTAATCAAATTATAGGAGGACAGTATTATGACGGGAACAAAACTAAAGCGGGTTCTGCTTTTTACCGCGGGGCTTCTTGCCGCGGGGCTTTTGGCGGCGCCGGCGTACAGTGCAAGCGCGGATGAGACCGCGTACGACTACACGCAGGACTTTTCGGCGGCGGCGTCGGTAAACGCGGATTTTTCGGCGTATTATCAGCGTTATACCGGCGGCAGAAGCTACGCGGAAACGGTGGGTCAAACGGACGGGCACTGGCAAATTAACGACGGAGAGCTGCGGCACGAAACGCTCCGCGAGCCTGCCGCCGCGATCGGCGGTACGGAGATGTTTGCGATTCTCACGTACACCGGCAACACGTATCTTAACTTCGAGCTAAGCGTGGACTTCACCATGGGAACGGAGTCGATATGGTGGCCGTGCGTCGCCTTCCGTCAGGCGGAGGAGGGCAAAAGCTTTTTTGAGGACGGCGCGGCGGTATTTTTGCAGCGCGAGGGCATTCCTACGCTTTGGGGAGGAAAGCTGGTGGGCGGTCCGTACGAGGGCGCGCAAATAGCGGGCTACAGCGGCGCGCAGAAGCACAACATGCGTCTTATAGTACAGGGAAACGGGCTTTCGCTTTATGTAGACGGCGTCTTGAGCTACGAAAAAACCCTCGGAAGCGGATTCTATACGGAGGGGTACATTTCGCTGATCAGCGTCAACAACAACAGCAGCTTCGACAACTTTAAGGTAAAGGCGCTAACGGAGCTTGAGCTTCCCGAGCCGCCCGCGCACAGCCCGAAAGCGCCCGCCGACGGTCCCGACGCTTTGGACGCGCTGGCGGAGGACAAAACGGGCGAAACGCTCATAGAACGCGATTTGGATATAGCGCTAAAGGACGGCGCGGGTTGCGCGGGAGCGACGGGAATTATATCCGGAATCGTCGCGGCCTTGGCGGTCGTCGTCTTAAGGAAACGGTAGAGGAAACGCGCCGCAATAAAGAGCGGCAAAAAACGGATTTTATGCGATTAGAGTTGTCGCGGAACTAAATGCGGAATTTTTTGGCGAAAAATTTTCGTAACGGCTCTAGTGAAACGGGAGGACAGAATGCGCGATAACGCGATGATTTTTGACATTAAAATGTTTGACGCGGACTACAACATTATCGTAGTCAAAAGCGTCGGGTACGAAACGGTGCTGCGGCACAGCCACAGCTTCGTAGAGATAGTCTACGTAAAAAACGGCAAGGCGGTGCACAACGTAGGCGGCAAAAGCGTGGAAATCAAAAAAGGCGACGTATTCGTAATCGCCACGAGCGACGCGCACAGTATGCGCCCCGTCTGCGAGGAAAAGGACTTTGTAATCATCAATATCCTGTGCGACAAAAAGGTTTTGGAGGGCGCGGAATTTCCGCCGCCCACCGAGCTTTTTAGCGACGACAGCGTCCGTTACGAGCGTATCGTGAACGATTTGGTCGCCGAGTACAACGCCGATACGCCCTCCGAGGAGATATTGCGGCACTATGTGCTTTGCCTATTGAACCTGATCGGGGTCGAGAGGGTTTCCCGTCTGCGAAAAAGCGAAATAAAGCAGAAGAAACGCCACAGCATAAATTACTATATTCAGTCGGCAACGGGCTACATTCACGAGAACTATATGAAGAGCCTCACCCTCGGGGACATCGCGTCCGCGGTGGCGCTTTATCCGGCGTACCTGCAAAAGCTGTTCAGAGAGAACCGCAACACCGGAGTTATCGAATACCTGATACATTACCGCATGGAAAAGAGCAGTCAATTTTTGTTGGAAACGACGCATACCGTGGAGGAGATAAGCAGGCTCGTAGGCATAAACGACCTCAAGAATTTTTATACGATGTTCAAACGGTACTTTTTTATGACGCCGATAGAATACAGGGTTGCCAATTCCCGCAAGGCCGAAACCGCGGAGCCGGGATAAAGGGGAAGGGCGGTAATTCGGTCGCCGATTGCGTATATCGCTGCGGATTTACAGCGAGCCTAAAGGTTAGACTTTTCTAGTCCCGGCAGACAGTCTGTTTCCGGATTAAAAAATAACGGCTCGCCGTTCGATCGGTGAGCCGTCTTTTGTTTATATAGGGTCATGTTTTTTCGGTGATTTGGCGCTGTGTATGATATCTTTGATTTCAACGCGCTCTAGCTTTTTGTTGATATCGTAGTAGATTTTGTAATTTCCGTAAATTAAAAGCTTGCGATTTTTTTTCTGCAGCATCGGGTTCGGCGGATTTGCACCTATCATAGGAAAGTCTGATAGCTTAGCAATTTTATTATAGACTTCTTGGCGGAATTCTATTGCTTCTATGAGGTTATCCGCCGCTATATATTCAAAAATTATTCTGATATCTTTTTTGAATCGCGGTGTGAGTATAATTGTATACTTTTTCATTTTTGTTGAGCCTGTAATTCTGCAATTCTTTGATCAAGTTCGCCGAATACGTTTTCCATTGTAAGGATTTCACCGCGCTCTAATTGCTCGTCAGCTTCTTTTAGAGCTTCTAACGTTTCAAGTACTTCTAGCAGCTCAAGTGTTTTTGCGTATTCATCTTCGTTGATGATGACCGCGTTGCCGTTGTCCGCGGCGACGGTTATTACGTCTTTGGAATCTACGGCGCTGTTAAGGTACTTGCGACCGTTCTTTAAGAAAGCCTCCGCGCTGAGTGTCATAGTAATTTCCTCCTATTGGATCTGAATATAGTATGCCACGGAATAAGGTTTTTGTCAAGGGCTATTTTTTGTTATTATTAAAGCTGTTGTTTATGCTGCTATTGTTGAAGCTGTTTGAAAAGATACCTTGCTGTCGTCCTCGTTTTATATCCCGGCAGACAGTCTGTTTCCGGATTAAAAAATAACGACTCCCGTTCGATCGGTAAGCCGCTTTTGTGTTATGCGGGGTTATAGGTTTTCTTCCAGCAGCTTTTTGAAGTTCCTTGCCGTGTGGACTATCCTTTGAATTGTTACGGTGTCGTTTTGTTCTTGGTAGGTGTAAAATATGTAATAAGGTTTTTTAATTATATAGCGATATTGAATAAATTCCTTTATTCGTGGTTTTGTTCCCGATTGAGGGAAGCTAGCGAGATGTTGCCATGATTTAATTATGCGTTCTTCAAATTTTGGGTATAATTCTTCTTCTGAGCATTGTCGCAAATATAATTTGATGTTTGCTAAATCTGTCCTTGCCGTTATATTAATATCTAATTTTGCCATGTTAAATCGTCTCTAAATATGCAAGGCATTCTTCAACGCTGCACCGTTCTTTACAGTCCTCGGCTTCCTGTAAGAGTGCACAAAGTTTCTTGCGCGCTTGGTCAAGTTCTTCGCTTTTATTGTTGACGGCTTTATATTTTGCATCTCCGTCTTTGATATAAAACGTTTTTCCGCTTCTCATTGCTTTTGATACGCTCTCGATGTCCTGTAATCTTATTACCGGTATGTTTGACATAATAATTACCTCCGTTAGATATATTATGCGCTATATGCGCGGGTTTGTCAAGAGCTATTTTTTATTTATTGTACATTAGATATTGTAGCTATTGCCGTAGGATTGCAGATGTCGTCTTTTGCAAGTAAAATTGTGTTTCGTATATTTATTAGATCCTGAATCACTATGTTTCCAGAGTAGTTAATATCTAGTAATTGGTTTCCGTAAAAATTTTTATTCCCGCATTATTTTCTTTTTTGCATTCTTTATATAGGTTTGTCCAACAAGTAATGCTTACTATTGCAGCCATTGTTAATCCAAGACTTATTGCTATTATTATGCTTTGGTCTAGGTTTATATTTAGCAATATGATAAAAACAATGCTTATAAGCGTGAATAATGTTCCCGCTATAATGTTTGGTAACAGAATTTTTCTATTTCTTGCAAAATTATATCGTATTGAGTAAATGCTTTCTAATTCAATAACCGTTGTATCGTAATATAGTCTTTTGTTTGATAATGTCATTTTGGCATCAGCATAAAACTCTTTTTCATTGGCATCTACAAAAGTTAAATGTTCCTTACTCATGTTTTCTCCCGCGTTTTGTGAAAATTGTTTTAGGTTTTTTTATTGTTATTAAAGCTGTTTGTAATAGTGCTGTTTACTATACTATTGTAAGCATTTGTATTTTTGCTTCCGTTCTCATCTTCTAGTCCTATCAAATAGTCTGTGCTTACGTCAAAAAATATTGCTATCCCTTTTTGAATCGCGGTGTGAGTATAATTGTATACTTTTTCATTTTTGTTGAGCCTGTAATTC
>JAITNT010000039.1 GCA_031290295.1 Clostridiales bacterium | reverse complement strand
ATCGCGTTGCCGCCGATTACGGTCGCTCCCACGGTGAGAATGGGCACGAAGGTATTAATGAAAAAGCCGCCGATGCCCGTGCAAATGCTTACGAAGGAGGTAAGCTTATTTCTGTCGCTCTGATCGGAGGTAAGCGCGGGAAGCATTCCCCAGTACGCGATATCGTTAAGCGAATAAGTCGCGCTGAACAGCAGATACATCGCCGCGATAAAGCCCACGAACGCCCAGCCCTGTATCGGCAGCACGAAGGTCAAAAGAATTACCCCCGCGCAAAGCGCCATGCCGACAAAAATCCACGGCTTGAACTTGCCCCACCTGGAACGCGTATTCTCAATTAAGCCGCCGATTATCGGGTCGATAACGGCGTCAAAGACCCGACACGCGATAAAAACCACGCCCACCGCGGCAAATTGCTCCGTGGTCAGGCTCTTGGTAAATAAAATAAACGACATCAGATAACCCGTGAATAACGCGTACGCCATATCGCGCCCTATCGTACTCATAGCGTACATCAGGATAGTTTTATTAGAAAGCTCGCCTTTCAGCTTAGGCCTCGCCTCGCGCATACCGTTCACCGTCCTATTTCTTTAGAGTTTTTATCGCTTTGATTACCCTGCCGTTGGCAAGGTAAACCACCGCGTCCACGACGTTTTTTTTTGCGCCCATAGACAGAAACCGCAGCGGCAAATTCTCCAGCTCCGCGCGCGCCCTTACCTTAGTTGCGCCCGTCGCCTTGACGTATTGCCCCAACAGCGCGCCGTAAGCAATCCTGCCGAAAAAGCTTCTCTTGAGCCTGCCCGCGGTCGTATTGTTATTAAACGGCTTGTCCTTAGGCGCGTCCGTCCCCGCCCGCCCGCGCAAGGCGTAAAATTCCGCCTGCGAAAAATTATTGTCCTTAACGCCGTAATACGACGGGCAAACCGCTCTGTAATCGGGCAGCGGCTTCCCCGATCCGGCGACGTTTACGACGGCGCGCAACGGTAAGTCCGCGGACGAGCCGCCTACCGATATTTCGTACGCGCCTCCCTCGATATCCCAACCGTGAATTTCGGTATTATAGAAATTAAAGGCTTCGTCGTTAAGCGTAAAGCGCACGGTTTTGCTTTCGCCCGCCTTCAGGGACACCTTAGCGAAGTCCTTCAGCTCCTTAGCCGGACGGAATACCTCGGACGGCGCGCGCGACACGTACAGCTGTACCGCCTCCTTGCCGTCGCGGTCGCCGGCATTTTTCACCGTAACCGAGAGCGCGAGACTCCCGCCCGCCGCGTAGTCCGCGCCGCTCAAGGTCAGTCCGGCGTATTCAAAACGCGTGTAGGACAGCCCGTGCCCGAACGGGAACAGCACGACCTTTCCGGCGGTGTCGTAATAACGGTAGCCCGTAAAAATGCTTTCCGCGTAGTCCGCGTTGCGGCTGTCCTTGCCGTAAAAACCGTAACACGGCGTATCGCTCAAAGACAGCGGAAAGGTCTCAGCTAACCGCCCGCCGGGGTTGCTTTCGCCCGTCAAAAGGCTCGCGGCGGCGTTACCGCAGCGGCAGCCCGCGTAATACGTCAAAAGCACGCCCTTTACGCCGTCTATCCACGGCATAGTTACCGCGCTTCCGCAGGCTAATACTACGGTAACGTTCGGGTTAACCTTAGCGACCGCCGCGATAAGCTTATTGTGTCCGTCCGGCAAGTCGAGCGTGTTGCGGTCGTAGCCCTCGGACTCGGCGTTTTCCGTAAGCCCCGCAAAAATCAGCGCCGCGTCCTTGCCCTCTGCCGCCCTAACCGCCTCGTCAAGAAGCCTCCCGTCCGTCAGACCGCTTGCGGCATCGTAGCCGTCGGCGTAATCGAACGTTATGCCGCGCGACACAAGCGCGTCGAACGCGTTGTCGAGCGACACGGGATTTATCCGGCTGCTGCCGCCGCCCTGGTATCTCGGGGACTTAGCGTAAACCCCGATTACGGCAAGGCTATTGCTCTTGGTCAAGGGCAGCGCCCCGTCGTTCTTCAAAAGTACCGCGCTTTCCGTTGCGATTTTTTCCGCGAGCGCGAGGTTTTTTTCTTGATCGAAGGAATACGGGATTTCCAAGCCCGCCTGCGCCTTCAGGGCAAGCTCTATCGTTCCGGTTACGGCTTCGTCAAGCTCGGGCTTGCTCATCTCGCCGCTTGTCAACGCGGCAAGTATTTTCTTTTTCGTGCCGTCGCAGGTTCCCGGCATCTCGACGTTAAGCCCGCTCTTAAAGCTGTCGATAACGGAGCAAACCGCGCCCCAATCCGAAATATACGCGCCGTCGAAGCCGAACCCGACGCGCCCGATATCCTTCAGAAGCCACGGGTTTTGGCAGGAATAAACCCCGTCGATAAGATTATACGACGGCATTACCGACCACGGCTTGCCCTCGCGTATTGCGGTGCGAAAAGCGGCGAGGTATATTTCGTGCACCGCGCATTCGTCCGCGTTCGAGCTTACGATAAACCGCGCGTTCTCCTCGGAGTTAAGCGCATAATGTTTAAGACACGCGCCGACGCCGCGGCTTTGCACGCCTTTGATCCATTGCGCGGCAAGCTCGCCCGATAAGCGGGGATCCTCCGAAAAATATTCAAAATTTCTTCCGCAGAGCGGCGACCGCTTATGATTAACGCCCGGTCCCAACAAAACGTTGACGCCGTTGTGCCTGCACTCGTCGCCGAGCGCCTGCCCCAGCTCGTATATTAATTCTCTGTCAAAGGAGCACGCGCTCGCCGCCGACGTAGGGAAGCACGTCGCCGGCACGCTCGGATTCGTCCCGAGATTATCTGACTTATCGACCTTCTGCCGCCGCAGCCCGTGCGGTCCGTCCGAGGTCACCGTAACCGGAAGCCCCAACCTCTCGTTGCCGAAAATATGCCAGAAGTTTTTCCCGCCGCACATTTCCGCCTTTTCCTCCGCCGTCATCAACGCCAAAAGCTCCCTTGCCCTCTCGCTTATTCCCATAAATCCGCCCTCCCGCAAAAACCATTATAACATATCCGAAAAAAATTTACAATAGCGCGAAAGCCGACCAAACCCCGCGCCGCTAAGCCGCCCAGACGCGAATGCGCGCAAGAGAACCGACCAAACGTGAATCGGCGCTACGCTTCGGCTAACGTCTTGCTTGCTTATTCCGATTCAGTCGGACTTGAAGAGGGGTCGCTACGCAAAAATGCGATTTTGCTGCGCGCCGTTCTAATTCCATTGTCGCCGTTCTTTCGTACACAATAAAATCAAAACAAAATCAATGTCATGTTGAGCGTAGTCGAAACATCTCTTCGCCGCTTACCAATCATTCTCTTGCCCTCTTTCCATGCGGGCGACCACACGTCGCCCCTACAAGGACAACCACTGTTCGTTCACCCGTACCCATATACAATCAAAACCCTAATCCGTCATTGCGAGGAGCGTTAGCGACGTGGCAATCCAACTCTAACTTGTCTGCTTTCCGTTCTTCCCCACTTGTTAATCATTCTCTTGCCCCCCTGTTTTTTCCAAATTATTTTTGCAATACCTATTGACAAATTTTATATGTGTGGTAATATATGGATATAGAGCAAAAAAAGGATGTGATTCCGCCGGGTATTGTGAAGTAGGACAGCAGACGGCGGCTATGATATTTATGTTAGGTTTTTACGATAAAAACCGAGGGAGAAAGGAAATGAAAATCAAGGCAATAATTTTGGCGGTACTGCTGTCGTTTTGTATGACAGCTTGCGACAGCGGCAAGCCGGACGATTCGAGCGACTTTCCGAGCGAATATGTAACGAGCGTTTTGGAAAGCGGATTTATACAACAAATCAGTTCCGGTTGCGATCCGTCTCCCACATGTTTTGCCGCATACAGAAGCGACAGAACGGAATTCCCTATAGACGAGGTTACGCTGACCTTTTCTTT
>JAITNT010000032.1 GCA_031290295.1 Clostridiales bacterium | reverse complement strand
CGCCGCCGACGGCGCCGTATACGCGGACGGTTGGGTCGTAGGGTACAACGGCGACGTAACCGGAATAAGAACCGACGCGGTCGGCATAGCGGATTATGCGTTCCGGGATTGCGCGGGCTTAAGGAGCATTACGGTACCGAGCGGCGTGAAGATTATAGGAGCGGGCGCTTTTTATAATTGCACGGCCTTATTAAGCGCCGCCCTGTCCGGCAACGGCGTAACCGATATCGGAAGCGGCGCTTTTTACGGCTGTGCGTCCTTGACGGGCTTTACGATACCGGCAAGCGTAACGAGCGCGGGAGTCGATATTTTTTACGGCTGCGCGCCCGGCTTGTCCGTAAGGTGGAGCTACAATCCCGTTTTGTCGACGGTAAATTTGAGGGCTTATTTGACGGAGGTCGCCGTGCCCGCGAGCGTGACGCATATTTGGCCTTACGCATTTGCCGGGTGCGTTAATTTAAGCGGCGTAACGTTTGAAGGGAGCAATGTAAGGACTATCGGAGAAAACGCGTTCGGGAACTGCGGGGCTTTGCAGGATATCGGTCTGCCGGCAAGCTTATGGACTATCGAACCGCTGGCATTTGCCGGAAGCGGTTTGCGGAGTATCGGGATACCTGCCGACGTAACCGACATCGGCAACGGCGCATTTGCCGATTGTACGTATTTGGAGAGCGTCCTATTCGAGGGCGGCGCTCTTACGGCTATCGGGAACGAGGTGTTCTATAATTGTTATTCCCTGAATGAAATCGACATACCCGCAAGCGTATGGTCTATCGGAGCCTTGGCGTTCTATAACTGTTATTCCTTAGGCAATTTCACGCTGAGTGAAAACATAGCGTTTGTCGGAGCAGGCGCGTTTGCCGATTGCGATTTATCTATAACGTGGTATTACAATTCAAGCTTACCGTCATATAATTTCAACGGTTATCTTGCGGAGATTATTTTCCCTTACGGATTAACGTCTATCGGCGATTATGCGTTCAATGGCTTTACCGGGTTGACTAGTATCGATATACCGTCTACCGTAACGTACATCGGGTGGTATGCATTTGCCGGCACGTCGTTGAATACCGTCGAGCTGCCGCAAGGTCTGGAGAGCATCGAAGACGCCGCGTTTGCGGATTGTTACTATTTGACCGATATCGAGATACCGTACAGCGTAACGTATATCGGGGACGGCGGAACGGCAAGAGGCTGTTGGGCGTTTGCAAACAGCGATAACTTATCGGTAATATGGCATTATAACCCCGGCTTACAGGGCCGCTTCCCTACAGAGTATCTTAAACAAGTAATAATTCCCGACACCGTAACGAGTATAGCCGAATACGCCTTTGAGGGTACTATGTTGACGGGAATCATAATACCCGACGCCGTGACAAGCATAGGCTTCGGCGCGTTTATGAATTGTACAAGCCTGGAAAGCATAACGCTGCCGTTTGTGGGACATACCAAAGCCGGAATAACCGATACGCATTTAGGTTATATTTTCGGCGGCGATATGCATGAAATTCCGCAGTCGTTACAAACCGTAACCGTAACGGGCGGAACGCTTAAACAATACGCTTTTTCGTTTCTCTCTTTGACGGTCATATTAGAGCCCGGCGTCGAAGGGATTAACGGCGGCGCGTTTAGTTATTATTACGGAAGCGTCATTGTACCCGACAGCCTGATTACCATTGACGCCTATGCTTTTTCTAGTTATTACATGATGACGGTATACACAAACGCCGCGAGCCTGCCCGCCGGTTGGGACGGGGAATGTTATGAGGACGCCTTGGTTGTTTGGGGCTGCGAGTTATCCGACGACGGAACCTATATGGTATCTTTTCTTGCGGGGAACTGCTTAGGCCCATGGGGTGAGGATTGGCGGGACTACGAGCTTTTAGAACCCCGCCGTGCGGGCTTTACGTTCGGGGGCTGGGCGTTAACGGCATATGACGCGGATCTCAAAGCGGCGGCATATACGATGGAAACCCTTTGGCAGGCGACCGACGGCGCGGCGCTGTATGCGATTTGGACGGAAATTACAGGTTAGCGGCAAGGAAAGGAAAAGGGCAAGTGAATTGTATCGGGGCGGTGAAAGCGGCGAAGAGAGTCCGGATTGCCGCGTCGCTGACGCTCCTCGCAATGACGGATAGGGCAAGTGAATGATTGGTAAGCGGCGAAGAGAGTCCGGATTGCCGCGTCGCTGACGCTCCTCGCTAAGGACAATCTGTACGGAAGAGCGGCGATAATGCAATTAAGACGGAGCGCTGGCTATAGCGCATTTTTGCGGAGCGACCCCGTTGAAGTCCGACTGAATCGGATTAAGCGAGTTGAGCGGTCGCTAGACCTGCGAATAAGCCGCATTCGCGTCTATCGCGGCTTGTAAGCGGCTGATATAAATATAAAAATAACGGAGGTACATTGTATGAAACTTACTAAAACAACGGCGGAGATTTTTTGCCCGAGCGGCGAGGCCGCCGACACGGCGCTGAAGCGGACGGCGCGGCTGGCTATTTCGGCGCATCAGGACGATATCGAAATTATGGCGGCGGACGGCATTTTCAGCTGCTGGGCGACGCCGAACGCGGCCTTCGGCGGCGTGGTCGTCACTAACGGCGCGGGCAGCGCGCGCAGCGGTATTTACGAAAAATATACCGACGCGGAGATGATGGACGTGCGCCGCGCCGAACAAAAAAAAGCGGCGGTCGTGGGTAACTATTCCGTGCAGGCCTTGCTTGATTATTCGAGCGGCGAGGTCAAGGACGGCAAAAACAAGGAAGTAACCGCCGACATCGCAAGCATTATCGCCGCGTCCTCGGCTAAGATAATCTATACGCACAACCTCGCCGACAAGCACGAAACCCACTGCGCGGTGGTTCTTCGCGTTATCGCCGCGATACGCTCGCTGCCTAAGGAAAAGCGTCCCGACAGGCTGTACGGGTGCGAGGTTTGGCGCGACCTCGATTGGATGCTCGACGAGGAAAAAACGGTGTTTGATCTTAGCGGACACGATAATTTGAGCGCGGCGCTCCTCGGGGTGTTCGACAGTCAGATTGCCGGAGGCAAGCGCTATGACCTTGCCGCGGAGGGTCGCCGTACCGCTCACGCGACATATTACGCGAGCCATTCCGTCGATAACGCCGACAAGCTGAGCTACGCTATGGATTTGTCGCCGCTTATCAACAACGTTCAGGACCCTTGCGAATACGCCTTGGGCTATATCGAACGCTTGAAAAGCTCCGTTGCAAGCACGCTGAAAAAGCTGAGCTAGGGAGGCGCCGTTTTGAATATTACCGACCTTACCGGAGGGACGCCCCAAAGGGTTCGCTCGAACAATCTTAATCTCGTATGCCATTATTTGCGTACCGAGGGCGCGTTGTCCTGTACGGAGCTTGCGTTGCTGCTCGGATTGAGTAATCCCGCGCTCGGGAAAATCACCGACGAGCTGTACGCGCTCGGAATTATCGTTCAGACGAACGCTTCCGCCGCCGCAAAAAAAGGACGGCGGCCCGTCAGGTACGCGCTCAATCCCGGGCGCGCCGTTTCGCTTACCGTTGATTTTACGAACGCCGCTTTCCGCTATTACGACATTACCGGCCGCATACGGCTGGAGGGACGCTTCCCCGATACTGCGTACTATCCGCAAAAGCTCTACGCCCTGCTCGCCGACATCCGCGATCAGGGCAAAGCCGTCGGTTTGCCGCTGGTCGGCGTGTTCTGCGCGATTCGCGGCAAGGTAAGCTTCGACGGTACGGTGATACTGTCGCAAACCTTTACTAAGGATATAAATCTGCAAGCCGTATTCAAGGAGGTTTTCGGCGTGCCGGCCGTAATCGCTAACGACATATATTTCGCGCTCGCGGCGGGCAAGGAAACATACAATAACGCCATGTATCTGCATATCGGCAAGGGCGTAAGCTGCTCGCTTGTTTTGGCGGGGCAGCCCTACCTCGGAAGCACGGGCTTTGCGGGTGAAATCGGCCTTAACCGCCTGCCCGGCGGCGGTACCGTCGAGGACGCGCTGCGTCTGCCCGCATCGCCGGAACGCATCAGGGCGGCGATTGACGGCATTTTTAATTTTATGTTAACAATGGATTTTGAAACCGTGCTTATCGCCTGCGGCGACGCCGCCGCTTATGAGCTGATCAAGGGGCGGCTGACCGAAAAAATCCGCATTTCGGGCACGATAAAAACCCGCATTATCCCGTCCGCATTTCAGGATATAGAAGACGGCTTACGGAATACGGCGTTGAAAGAGACGCATCAAATGCTGATTGCGGACAGAGGAAAATGACGGGTAAAGCGGACAAGGCGAAAAGGAATAGGGGCAAGAGAATGATTGGTAAGCGGCGAAGAGATGTAAGAGTAAGAGGACAAGTTTAGAACCGGATTGTCACGGCGCGCCAGCGCGCCTCGCTAAAGACGGATAGGATTAGTTTTATTTGTATGGGGCGATGAAAGATGCGAAGAGATGTTTCGACTGCGCTCAACATGACATTGATTTTGTTTTGTTTATGGGGTACGGAAGAACAAGGAGAACCCGTACCGCAAGCGAGCGCCACGCGAAGCGCGCGAGCGGCTTTTACCCGTACTAAACGAGTACGCAGTAATAACCCGGATAAGACTATGCCTATGAAGT
>JAITNT010000013.1 GCA_031290295.1 Clostridiales bacterium | reverse complement strand
TATACTTCCGATTGCTTTGGCTCGCTTTCAAAATATTTATAACGTCCATGACGAGAGATTTATCCACGATCGCGCCGAACGGGCATTGATAAACGCACGCGCCGCAAGCGATACATTTGTCGTTGTCGATTACCGCTTTGTTCCGGTCGTCCATTTTGATCGCGTTAACCTTGCAGCCGGAAATGCACGGTCGGCGCTGCTCGATAATCGCGCTGTAAGGACACGCCTTGACGCATTTGCCGCACTCTACGCATTTACTCTTGTCGATTACCGCTTTTTTGTCGATAATAGCGATCGCGTCGCGGGGACAAACCTCCTTGCACCTATGCACAATACAGCCCCGGCAGGACGGCGTGACAAAAACGCCGCCGATAGGACATTCGTCGCAGGCGATATCGACGACCTCTACGATATTAGGATTGGTTTTGTCGCCGCCTAACGCCATCCGTATGCGCTCCTGGAGTATCGCTCTTTCCTTGTACACGCAGCACCGCAAATTGGCCTTAGGGCCGGGGGATATTTTCTTGGGGATATCCACATAAATATTCTCTATGTTGTGTTCGTAGGCGTTCCTTATCAATTCCTTGAGAACGTCGTATTTCAGCTTTTGCACGGCGGTGTCAAAAATTCTCATTCCGTTTTACCTTCGTTTTTATTCCGGGCGTGCAGACGCCCTAGTCATAATTAACGGCAATTTTTTTGCCCATTTTTTGGAGATTCTCCGCCAATGCTTCCACAAGCTTCAGCTTCATAGTCGTATCTATCGGCAAGCCCTGATGCGCCGCGTTTATGCTCTGTCCGACAAAAAACGTCACCCCCGTAGCCTGCTCGAAAAGCATGTCCGCAAGCAGGGACGCTCCGTCCTTTTTGCCGTAACGCTTAGGGCTTAAATCGCTCGCGCCGACATACCTCTCGGACAGCCCCAGCAGCCGCCTGAGCGTTAACACGCCCTCCGTAACGAGGTCTATCCCGTCGATAAAACCGATAGGAGGCACCTCCCTGTCGGGAAAATCGAACGCGGTGCCTACGGTTTTGCCGAGGTGCTTGGCTACGATCCGGGCGCTGGTACCGCCGCAAACGACGCGCTTGCCGCCCTCGGAGAGAAATCGGGACACACAGAAGCCGTCACGCGTCTTATCGACGGGCGGCCCTACCATAAGGCTGATATTCAGCTCCTCGCGGATTTTTACCGCCGCCACGGTGGTGTCGTCGCCGGGCTTGTCGAGATATAAATCATTACAGGCGGAGGCAAGCTCCCACGCGATACAGCGCGCGCTTTTGTCGGGCGCGAATATGCGGTCAAGATATTCTTTTACCTCGGGTCTTTGCCAGCCGAAATTAAGGGTCATGCCTACGCCGGCGTGAATAACGCCGTCGCTCATGACGACGATAACGTCGCCGACCGACAATGCGAGAACGGTCTTATATACCTTTTTGCCGAGCACGGTAAACTCCTCGCGCTCAAAATCGCAGGTCTTGCCGCCGTGGATACGGATAGCCTGCGGATTGTCAAACTCGAACAGCCAGCCCTTGCCCTCGGTGTTGACATGGATTACCGAAAAGGTCGAGTACGCCACTCCGCGCACCTTGCACACGGGGAGCGATTGCAGCACGGTCTCCACGCAGTCCACGATGTCGACGTTATTAGAAACCATCGTGCAGAGTATCTTCGAGGTCAAGGTCGAAAGTATGTTAGCCTTTACGCCGCTGCCCATGCCGTCCGCAAGCACGAGCGTAGTAAACCCGCCGCAAACGGCGCTTTCCACCCGATCGCCGCAAAGCTCCTCGCCCGCCTTATTAAGAGCCGTATATCCGCTTTCCAAAAACAACCCCATGTCAGTCGGCTCCGTCCTTGCCAATGGTCTTTTTGAGCTTCAAAAGCGCGACCTTCGTTTCCGCGGTAGTCTCGCCTAACAGCGACGCTATCTCCTGCGCGACGCGCATTTGCTTCTTGATTACTTCGTCGGTTATGGCGAAGGTTTCAAGCTTGACCGAATTAAGCCTGACGTTGTAGTTTTCCTCCGCGGTGATGTCCTTCATTACGCCGAACAGCACCTTGTGCGCCGACAAAATCACTATCGTAAGCTCGACATGTCTTGCCGTCTTATGCACATACAGCTTCTTTTTATAAACGTTCTCGCCCTTGTCATACGCGATTACGAAGTCCGACGGATTAAAAAAATCTCCCGCGTCGCGTCCCCTTACGGATTTCTCGTCTATGCCGAAAAGCTCCATTGCCTTGGCGTTTATTTCCGTAATATGAAAGTCTCCGTCAAGCAGCATTATGCCGTTGGGGCTGTTCTGAATAATTTCGTACGACATGGACTCTGCGCGCTCGCGCATATAGGGTACGCACATTTCCGTGACCGCATAACCGTTGGCTACCGCCCACGCCTTTTCGCGGCAGGTGTTATAGCCGCACGCGCCGCAATTAAGCTCGTCGCTTTCGACGCGCTTACCGGTGCGGGCAAGTATCTCTCTGATTTCGCGTTCGGTAGGCACGTACTCGTTCGGGCGCAGCCGCTTACGCGCGCATAAAAGCGTAGGGTTGCCCCCGGGGAGCTTCACCGCGCCGCCGCCCTCGTTCTTCTTTGCGTAAATGCGGATATCCTCGTTAGCCTTGACGGCGCCGCCCGGCGCGCTCAAGGCGCACGGTCCGTTAACGCAGGCGTACTCGCACGAATTAAGCTCTAAAAACATGCCCGATAAGCTGCCTATGTTTTTGAGCACCTCGTTACAACGCTCTATTCCGTCGACCGCCACATACTCGTAGCCGCTAGGGTATTCCTTAAAGGATTTTATTATGCCGCGGCTTATAGGGTAGAATCTCGCCGGGTTTTCCTCGGTGTCGCCGTCGGCTTTTATACGCGCGATATCGGACGGAACGACGCCTTTTTTTGCAAGCATTTCGTTTAATTCCTCGAACGTCAGCACGCAATCGATAATGCCGCCCTCCTCCGCCTCTTTTTTCTTGGCGATACACGGACCTATAAAAATAATCTTCGCGTCCGGATACCGCACGCGGAGCAGCTTGGCGTGCGCCGTCATAGGCGAATCCACGGGCGCGAGGAATTCGAGCGCGGCGGGATAATAAAGCTGTATCATGGTATTGACCGCGGGGCAGGAGGATGTAATAAAATTCCGGTAGCCGCCGCTTACGAGCAGTCGTCTGTATTCCTCGGTGACCGCCCTTGCGCCGACGGCGGTTTCCTCGGCGTCGGCAAACCCTATTTTACCCAAAGCCAGCCTCATCAAAGCGAAATCCCGCACCCCGAAGCTCGTGACGAAGCTCGGCGCGACGGAGGCGATAACCCCGGCGGGAGCCGCAAGCAGCCTTTCCGCCTTTTCAAGCTCGGAGTGAACCGCCTTGGCGTTTTGCGGGCAAAGCCTCGTGCATTTACCGCACAGTACGCAGCGTTTTTCTATTATTTTTGCGTGGCGTCCGACCACCTCTATCGCTTTCGCGGGGCATCCGCGCAGACACTTATAGCAGTCCTTACACCGCGCGTCCCTAAAGTCAAGATAACCCGCCATTCCCGCTAACCCTTTATAACCGGATAAATTTTGCCGCAAAAAATTTCCTCCGCGTTTTCCTTGTTTACATTGTGCAAAATAATCCCGTCCGACATTACCGCGACGCCGGAAGCGCAATCGCCGAGGCAGAAGCTTGCGGCAAGCTCCACTCTGTCCTCGACGCCGTATTTTTTGATTAGCCGCGTAAGCTCGTCGATAACGTCGTACGAGCCTTTGATGTGGCACGAGCTGCCCACGCATACCGAAACCTTCATTTGGTTTTTACCTCCGTCGCGTTAATTTGTATGTTTCTTAGTTGATTAGACAGCACCGCAAGCGACGCCGCCATGTCCTCGTTCCTGACGACTACGCCGTCCGGCACCTTTATATGCGCGGGAGCGAAGTTCCAAACCGCCTTTATACCCGCGCCGACGAGTAAGTCGCACGCCCTCTGCGCCGCCTCCTTGGGAGTAGTGATAATCCCGAGATGTACGCCCATGCGCCCGACAAGGTTGGCGAGCTTATCGACGCCGAATATCCTCTTGCCGTTAACGCCCGTCCCGATAAGCTCCTCGTTAACGTCGAACGCCGCCACGATGTTAAGCCCGTAATTTTTGAACCCCTCATAAGACAAAAGCGTCCTTCCCAGCTGTCCCGCCCCTACAAGCACCGCGTCCGTTACGTTGTCGTAACCCAAAAAACGCTCGACGTCGGCAATAAGCCGTTTGACCGCAAAGCCGATTTTGGGCTTGCCTGCGACGCCGGAGACAAGCGCCAAATCCTTTTTGACCACCACCGCGTTAAGCCCGACGCAAGCCGCAAGCGTCACGGAGGATATGAACTCGACGCCATCCTCCCTTTTTGCGCGCAAGCACCTGAGATACCCCGGCATTCGCCGCACGGAGGCTATCGGTGTCGAAACCGGTTTTTCTTTCCTTTCCATCGCCAACCCCAAATCGATATAATTTTATCGATATAATATATACGATTGTACACTATAAATTGCGTTGTGTCAAACGATATCAGGCGGCTTTTCAAAAACAAACGAAAGGAATTTGAGATGGGGCAAAGCGGGCAAGGGAATTATATCGGTAGGCGGCGATAGACGCGAATGCGCGCGAAGTTAGCCGACCAAACGTGAATCGGCGCTGCGACAACCGCCCTTTACGGGCGGCAGTCTTGCTTAATCCGATTCAGTCGGACTTTTGCCGCCCAGACGCGAATGCTCGCAAGAAAACCGACCAAACGCGAATGCGCGCTCGCTGCGCCGCCTTAGC
>JAITNT010000238.1 GCA_031290295.1 Clostridiales bacterium | reverse complement strand
AATACCTCGCTTTTGTACCCTTTTATTATCTCATACTTCATACCTCTATTATATCATACTTGAAGAGGTTTTGCAACAAGTCTATTGCGAGGAGCGTCAGCGACGTGGCAATCCAGTTTTAATTTGTCCTCTTTGCTTATTCAAACCTTATCCTCTTTCCTCTTAGCGACACGGCAATCCGGTTCAACCAGCCCTCTCTGCCAAATCTATCGCGCAGCCGAAACATCTCTTCGCCGCTTTCAACGCCCCATACAAACAACACCAGCCCGTTCCGTAATTGCGAGGAGCGTCAGCGACGTGGCAATCCAGACCCGCTTCGCCGCTTTCTAGCGCCCATACGCGAATGCGCGCTCGCTGCGCCGCCTTAGCGGCGGCTGCGTCTCGCTTTATCGCATTCGGGCGGACTTCAACGGCATAGTCTTATCATGGTTATTACGGTATGCTCGTATAGTACGGTTAATAGCCGCCATTGTCCTTAGCGAGGCGCATTAGCGCCGTGACAATCCGGTTTTAACTTGTCCGCTTCCCCTCATTCCGCCTTAACGACCGCGCCCGCTTTTTTTATTTCCGCATCCAAATGCCGCCCGTACCTTTCCGCGAAGCCGAGCATAATGTCAAATTGTTCCTCGGTTATCCGGTCAAAAACGACCCGGTCCCGCTCTTGAAACTCCTTGTGCAGCCCCTCGTGGATTTTATAAAGCGCCTTTCCCTGCTCGGTAAGCCGGAAATAGAGTTCTTTCTTGTTATCCGGCTTTCGGTAGCTTTCGACAACGCCCTTTTTTATGAGCTTCTTAGCGATTTTACTTATTGCGCCGCCGGTCATATAAAAGGACTCCGCGAGCCTTGTCACGTTAGATTCCGCATTTTTTTCTATGTATTCGATAAAATGTATTTCAGAAGCTTTATAACCCTTAAGAGCGGCCTCCATTTTTACCTTATTAAGCCAAACCATTTTGTTGAATAAATCCATGTATTCCATTATAACCCGTTCTTCTTTATTCATGATCCGTCACCCCTCCCCGCCAAGTCGGCGTTAGAGCCGCGGCGAACCTTTTTCGTCTAATTTCGCAACAACCCTACTAATGATATTATATTAAATTTTTGTTTCCTTTGCAATAAATTTTAACCGACCAAGCGCAAACCCTACTAAACGTGAATCGGCGCTGCGCTTCGGCGTTACCGCCTTGCTTGCAAGCCGCGATAGACGTGAATGCGCGTTCGCAGCGCCGCCTTAGCGGCGGCTGTCTTAATGACCTTAATCGGCAAGAAAGATAAGGCTTAGAAGTCATCGGGACCGAAAACCGAACCGCAAAACAATATTTTAATTTATGGCGAATTGTATTTGACAAATTTTTCACAATATGGTAGCATAGTAATGTTGCCGAAAGGGAACTCATGGATTATTTTTCAGGTCTTTTA
This sequence comes from Clostridiales bacterium, assembly GCA_031290295.1. Taxonomy (GTDB): domain Bacteria; phylum Bacillota; class Clostridia; order Christensenellales; family DUVY01; genus JAITNT01. The sequence goes on along the minus strand of JAITNT010000238.1, from coordinate 2,829 downwards.
CCATTACTAGGTCAAACCGGAACTTTCAGTCCAACAAAATTTAGAAAGGAGGTTAATCTGGTTAATGGAAGACAAGATAATGATCTGTAAAGATTGCGGCGCTCAGTTTGTTTTCACTGTTAGGGATCAAGAATTCTACAAACAGCAGGGATACGAAAACGAGCCGACAAGATGCATTGATTGCAGACGCGCTCGCAAAGCGAAGTTCAACAGTAACAAAAGCTACAGATAATTAAAAAAAAGCCTTCCGAAAAAACGGGAGGCTTTTTTCTATAATTTTAATTTCCGCTTTTTTCAAATGCGGACTAAAGACAGAGGACAAAGGACAGGTAATTGTGTGCGGGTAGACAAAATGCGGTTATTCTTAGTAAGGGCGGTCGCCCGCATATGACATTGCTAACCGTACACAGTACAATTACCCGTACACAATACAATTAAAAACCTATCCATGTCATTCTGAGCGTAGTCGAAGAATCTCTTCGCAACTTTCAACGCTTTTCAACGCTCCGTCACTGCGGCGTTAGTTGCAGTACGGTAAACCGGCGATAATGACAAAAAGGGCAGGTGAATGATTGGTAAGCGGTGAAGCGAGGGGGGGGGAAGAGGTAAGTTAAACCGGATTGCCGCGTCGCTGACGCTCCTCGCAATGACATTGCCGCTTATACCCGAACAATACGAGTATGCAGTAATAACCCGGATAAGCTAAACCTTTTTTAGTCCGACTGAATCGGAAGAAGCAAGCAAGGCGGCGCGCCGCAGCGAAGCGCCGATTCACGCTTGGTCGGCTTCCTTGCGTTATATCGCTTGCAAAAAAAGTTGTATAGGGGTATTATAGATATATTACCGCGGATATTTACCGGACGGGGTAATGCGCTTTTTGCGGGAGATGAAAAAAATGGATTGGCTTAATTATACGGTTTTCGGGCTGTATATTCTCGGAATGATAGCGATTGCGTATTACAGCCGCAAACGCACTGCTACCGTTAAGGATACGCTTTTGGGCAACAGAAACACGGGCGGGTGGATGTCGGCGTTCGCTTACGGAGCGACTTATTTTTCGGCGGTCGTGTTCGTGGGGTATGCGGGCGGCTTCGGGTATAAATACGGAATCGCCGTTATTTCTATCGGTATCGGCAACGCGCTGATCGGGTCGCTGATGCCGTGGCTGTTATTTTCCCGCAAAACGCGCCGCATAACTCGCACGCTCGACGTCAAAACGATGCCCGAATATTTCGAGGCGCGCTATGAGACCAAACGGCTCAAGCTTATCAGCGCGGCGATAATTTTGATTTTTCTTATTCCGTATTCGGCCTCGGTTTATCAGGGACTGGGGTATATTTTTGAACAGGCGCTGGGCATACCGTTTGCTTGGATAATAGTTATACTCGCGGCGCTCACCGCGCTGTATCTGTTCTTCGGCGGGTACTACGCGACTACGCTTTCGGACTTCTTTCAGGGGATAATAATGCTTCTCGGCATAGTCCTTATGATAGTTTTTGTTTATAATCACGACAAGGTGAACGGGATTATCAACGGCATAATGAAAATTGAGGAGTGGCGCGCGGCGGACGCCTCCGTAGGCGACGCCGGAAATAATCTCTATACGCTGATTTCGTTAGTACTGCTGACCTCGCTGGGGACGTGGGGGCTTCCGCAAATCGTGCATAAATTTTATACCGTCCGCAACGAAAACGCTATCAAAAAAGCGACGTGGGTTTCGACCGGCTTTGCCGTAATAATCAGCGCGGGCGCGTACTTCGTCGGCGTAGTGGCGGTGCTGGTGGTAGGAAGGGAAATCCCAAGCGGCAACCGCATGGCGCAGCTAATGATAGAAACGCTGCCCGCGGGCGTGCTCGGGTTAATCCTTGTGCTGCTGCTTTCGGCGAGCATGTCCACGCTGTCGGGGATAGCGCTTGTTTCGGGCGGCGCGGGCGCGGTAGATATATTCAAGGGCTTTATTTTTAAGAAAGCCAAGGACAAAACCGTCAATCTGATTATGAAGCTTATTTGTCTCGGAGTGGTGCTTATATCCGCGATAATCGCGGCGTTTAATCCTACGACGATAGTGAATTTGATGTCGTTCAGCTGGGGCGTTTTGGGCGGTTGCTTTATCGGTCCGTTCATTTACGGTCTATACATGAAAAAAGCCTCTAAAGCGGCGGCGTATACCTCGATAATCGGGGCGTTGTCGCTGACCTTGGGGCTGTACATAATTTCGAGGACGGTGCCGGCGACCGCCGCGTGGCTTGCGCCGCCCGCCATAGGCGTGTATTCCATGATATTCAGCCTTATCGTGACGCCGATAGTAAGCCGCTTTACCGCGCCGCCCTCGCAAGAGCTGCTTGACAAAATAATGGTCAAAACGGACGAAAAAGCGTGGACGCAGGAGACGGGAGCGGCGGAATAGGACGCCCGAAGATGTTTCGGTTGTGCGAAAGAGGGAGAATAATTATATTGCAAGCGGCGAAGAGATGTTTTAACTGCGCGCTAGCATTGACATGGATAGGCTTTATTGTATTTGGCACGAGTAAACAAACTGCGCCCTGTCCTTAGCGAGGAGCTGAAAGCGATGTGGCAATCCGGAAACCGCCTGCCGTATGCGGTAATGCGGAAAAGGAAAGAGGATAAAATTAAACCGGATTGCCGCACATCGGCTTCGCCTCGTTCGCTAAGGACAATCTGTAAGGAAAAACGGCGATAAACAAAGATACACCCTTTTACACCACCATTATGCGAACGGTTGAGGTTGGGAACGTGCCGCTGAAAGGACTGTATTCAATAGATAAGGCGCGGGGAATAAGCAGGGCGGACGCAATACTCGAATATTGC
>JAITNT010000227.1 GCA_031290295.1 Clostridiales bacterium | reverse complement strand
ATAGTCGCCCGCGCCCACGCAGTCGAGATTCACCGCCAAAAGCACGGCCTTGCGGTCGGACGGCATCGACAAGCGTTTGGTGACGTATTGCTGCGACCCGATACCGCCCGCCATCGATGCGCCGTACGCAACGAACTCTATCGAAAAATCAAGCGGCGTGGTCTGATAAAGCTCGTAAAAATACTCCGCAAGACTAAGCATTACCGCAATACCCGTGCCGTTATCGTACGCGCCTACGCCCTTAGTCCCGGTATTTGCCACGCCCGTGATATCGCCGTAGGTGTTGTCGTAATGCGCGCCGATAATAACGACGCCGCCGTCCGCCTTGCCGGGCAACCGCGCGACGACGTTAGCCGAGCCGTATTCCTTCGCCGCGGCGGAAAAAGTCGCCGCCGTAGTCACCGTAAAGGGTTGCTCCTCGACGGTGAATGTCGGCTCGGTATCGGCAAGCTTCCCGTACGCGAGCGTTCCGCCCGGTTCTGCGGCGGAAGCGTCGGTATCCGTAAAGCCTATATCCGTAAACAGCTCCTTGAGCCGGGCGCGCGCCTTAACCTCGCCTTCGGTAAAAGAGGTTCTGTCTCCGTTATCCTCCAAAAACCGCTCGAGATAGTCGTTTGCGTCCGTTATGCTTTCTGTAGACGCAACCCCGACGGCGGACGGCGCCCCCGCCTTTACGATATCGAAGCCGACCGACCCGGAGGCAAATACGAATAAACCGAGCAATATTGCCGCGAGAATTCTTTTCATTACATCACCCCCATAAAAAATTGCACTACGGCGTACGCGCCCACAATCATAAGATAAGGATTCGCCATAACGGCGAGCGCCCTGCCCCAAAAGGGCTTAGGAAAATAACGCTTGCGCATATACATATAATAGAGGACAAAAGCTACCGTAGTAACGACGAACGGCACAACGGCCTCTATAAGGGTCATATAAAGCGGATAAACGAAGTAAAGCATACGCGCTCCGCCGAAAATTAGTACGGCCGGGATATAGTAAATACGCAGTATCTGCTTGGCTTCCGCGATATTGACATTAGGGAAATTCATTCTGAGCGTCCGCGAATAAAGCCATACGATAAGCTCGAATACGACCAAAGGCACGACTCCGCCGAAAATATGAATCCAGAATCCCGACGGAATTTCAGCCGCCCCCACTCCCAGGACGCCGAGCAGCGGGCGCAGATAATCGCCTATCGTCATAAATGCCGCCGCCGTGGAATAGGCGTTCGCGAAGCACAACGCGGCATAAAGAACGGCGATGACGATATACTTATTGATACGCGTCAGCCATACCTTGTCGGGTTTTGCGGGTTGCTCCGCATTATCGTTTTTTCTAATTTGTTCCGTTATCATTTAATATCCTCAAAACCGTGCCGTACAGCGATTCACGCGCGGCGGCGGTGCCGTTTTTTACGGAATAATCCGCATCATGGAGACGGTCGGTAATTTTTTTTAACCGTCGGGGCGAGTATAAACCGGCTTGCGCCTTGATATATTTAAGCGCGCCCGGCTTGACCCCGAGCTGCGCGGCAAGCTCGTTTTCGCCCGCGCGCGATACTGACGCGTAAAGCAAGCGCCGGAAGTGCCCGTAAATCCCCGAAATTATGCGCACGTCGTCGCTCTCCGCTCTAAGCTCCGCGAGCGCGGACAAGCTTCGGTCGGCTTGCCTTTTGGCAAGCATCTCGGTGAACTCGTACAGCTTGTATTCCTCGTCCCTCGGCACAAGCGCCTCGACGTCCGCGACGGTTACGGGTCTGCCCTCCGCGTACGCGCAAAGCTTCCTCGCCTCGCCGTTTATACGCGTCATCAGTCCGCCCGTGTACAAAATCAGCAGCTCGCAAGCTTCCTCGGAAATATCCGGACACTCTCTTTGAATCCACCGCGACAGCAAATGACGCGGCATAGGCGAGCAATCGATAATCTCGGCGGTATCGCGCAACTCTTTAATTATATCCAAATTCTCCGCGCCCGAAACAAGTATCGTAGTCCGTCCGTCGGGACGGTTTCCGGCGTTCTCGATAAAGCCGAGCAGGCTGTCGAGCTTGCCGACGCAATCCTTGAGAATGACAAGGCGCGAATCCGACAGCAGCGGCTCCGTCATAACCGCCGACATAACCGCGTCGGGATTGACTGCGCCCTCGAAGCAGTTAATATTCATGTCCGCGACCGCGACCGTTTCACGGAACATTTTTTCCGCCTGCTCCTTGAGATAGGCGTCGGCGCCCGTCAGCACATAGCACAAAAAACGGTTGCCGCTCCTGATATGCGGCTTCAAATCTATGAACATCATAACGCTTTTTGCCCCTTATGCGCATACGGCAAGCTATTGCCGCGCGCTAAAAAAATACTGCTCCCCGTTTATCGGCTTCCGCCGTCCTAAAACAAGGATTTAGCTTATCGGATTGATTCTACCACGGATTACATATTTTATCAAGTCTTTACAAAACATCTTGCCGATAATTGCGGGGCAACCGCATTTCATGCGAAAAATGCGTTTGCCCCGGTTTAAGCCTTGACTTATCCGAGATATTGATATACAATTTTATATATTAAAATATTTAGGAAAAAAGAAAATGAAAATTATTGCGGATACGGAACTCAATGTAAAAAACAAAGCCTCGGCGGTTTCGGGTCGCATGACGCAAATCTTTGCGTTTGTCATGGGGGCTTTTTTCATCGGAATGGGAATATGGCTGGCGACGGGTTTGATACCGTCGCTCGGGATAATATCTATCGTTGCCGGTGTCGCTCTGCTTGTACTCGGTTGCTTGATGCCGAAAATCATGGCGAAAACCGTGGCGAAAGCCTACGCCCGCGAAAATACGTATATAATCGTGCTAGTCAGCCGTGAGCCGCGTCAAATCGTGGCGTTTGCGGTGGATAAGTCCAAGGCGGCGAAAATCCTTCAAAGCGTTGTCGACGCTGCGCCG
>JAITNT010000179.1 GCA_031290295.1 Clostridiales bacterium | reverse complement strand
AGTATATATTTTTTAGTCGTCGCAATAAAATAGGCAGAGTAACCTCCGCCTAAATACTGCAAAGCAAACTATTTTGCAACGACCCGGGTTATCCCACGCCGTTGTAAATAATCATCGTTACAAAGAAAAGTATGGCTATCACCACAAGAGAAACCGCCGCGATAATCGTCAGTCTTTTTAATGCGCCCTCGGTAGTCTTACCCTTATTCTTCCCGAAAAAGGTATCGGACGTGCCGCTGATCGCCCCCAAACCGTCCGAGCCGCCCGGCTGAAACAGCACCACGGCAATCATAAAGACGGACAACACAACCATAATACACATCAATATGATCCTGATAATAGGGAAACTGGCGGATACCCAAGCATCCACAGCCAACAAATGCAACATTCAGTCGTCTCCTTAACCTTGTACACAGTAATATTTAAGCACGAAGCCGATTAAAACTTCTCTAGTAGTATATCACACCTTTCACGCTTACGCAAGTAAATTAACGCCCATTTTTCCGGGCAAACTCATAAAACGCATCAAAATTCGCTCGCTCCGCTTGTTTCTTATCGCTTTCAAAGCCGACCAAACGATACCGACCAAGCGTGAATCGGCGCTGCGACAAGCCGCCCTTTACGGGCGGCTGTCTTGCTTAATCCGATTCAGTCGGACTTAAAAAGGTTTAGTCTATCCGGGTGTGTACCGCAGCACGTTACTCGCGTGGTCATTCCGCTCGCTCGCGCTCGCTAGCGGTACGGTTCACCTTGTTCTTCCGTACACTATACCAATAAAAACCCTATCCATGCCCGTGCCACCCGTACCCAATACAATCAACCCTATCAATGTCATGTTGAGCGTAGTCGAAACATCTCTTCGCATCTTTCAACGCCCCATATACAATCAAAACCCTATCCGTCATTGCGAACGAGGCGTAGCCGATGTGTGGCAATCCAGACCCTCTTCGCCGCTTTCATCGCCCATACAATTAAAACCGACCCTACCCGTCATTCAGAGGCGCCCCTCCCTACAAGCTCAAATAATCGATTTCCTTAGCGGTAAGCGGGCGGTACTCTCCCCGGGACAGACCGCCGAGCTTCAGCTCGCCTACGGCGCTGCGCTTCAAAAATACTACGTTCTTTTGCAACGCCTCGAACATCTTGCGTATTTGACGGTTGCGACCCTCGCTGATAACTATTTCAACGCGGCTCTCGGCGGGCTCCTCGCCTATAACCCTCGCGCGGCATGGCTTAGTTTTTTCGCCGTCGATAACAACGCCCTTTCTAAGCTGCGCAAGCTCGCTTTCGGTTATGCCGCCCGCAATTCTCGCCACATAGGTTTTGGGCACCTCGTGACTCGGGTGCATGATATGATTGGCAAAATCGCCGTCCGTAGTCAAAATCAACAGACCCTCCGTGTCGTAATCCAGCCGTCCCACGGGAAAAAGCCTCACGTTAGGTATGTTGACGATGTCGAGCACCGTTTTGCGCCCTTTATCGTCGGAAGCGGTGCAAACGATACCTTTCGGCTTATTAAGCATGATATACACGTGCTTGACAACCGGCTTGACCCTTTTTCCGTCTACAAAAACCGTGTCGTTCTCTACGTCTACGTCCGTCCCGAGCGCGGTGGTAATTTTGCCGTTGACGCTTACCTTGCCCGCCGAAATCAGCACGTCGCATTTGCGGCGCGACGCGACTCCGCACTCCGCCAGATATTTATTAATTCTCATTAAAACCCGTAACTTCCTTTGCTTACTATGAAAGCGACCAACCCTTCAGCACCCTGTTAAGGTAATCGAAGAATTTCGGTCTGATTTCTTTCACATCGCTAAGTGTATAGATTTTTTGCGAAGTTAGCAACTGTTCGTCGCAATAAATTTCAACCGAACCGATTTCCGCACCCTCCTTCAGCGGCGCGTTAAGCGCCGACGGCAGGGTTATCACCACCGAAAATCTGCCCTCCTCATTTTTTTTCATAGGGTAAGCGAAGCCGTTTTGAGTCTCGGCAAGCACAAAGCCGTCAACGGCGTTGTCGATATCTATGCGCTCTACATACTTAGGCAGTATTTCACGCATATTGTATTCGCGGAACGCCAAATCCATTTTGTCCATGCACTCCCGCCACATTTCGCCGCAGTTAAGTACCACGCAGACTACCTCCATGCCGTTGCGGTAAGCGGACGAAACAAGACATCTTCCCGCTGCCCTTGTGAACCCCGTTTTAATTCCGTTGCCTCCCTTATAAAGCGACAGGATTTTATTTTTATTATTTATGACCCGTCCGTATTCGTGGTTTGCCCAACCTGTTCTGTGCGTTTTTGAGCCTGCTATTCTGTGAAAATCGGGGTTGCGCATAGCAAAGCACGAGATAGCCGCCAGATCCTCCGCCGTCGTGTAATGCTCGGGCGAATGCAGCCCGTGCGGATTAACAAAATGCGAATCTACCGCGCCGGCTTTTTGAGCGGTTTCGTTCATAAGCGCGGCAAATTCCCCGATACCGCCCGATACATAATAAGCCAGAGCCTCGGCGGCATCATTACCGGACTGCAGCATAAGTCCGAATAATAAGTCCTCCACGCTCAATTTTTCGCCCTTCTGAAGATAAATCGACGAGCCCTCTACGCCGACCGCTCTCGGGTCGACGGTAACTATTTCCTTTATGCCGCAGTTTTCGATAACCGTTATCGCCGTAAGCACCTTCGTTGTGCTCGCCATAGGCAAACGGCGCTTCCCGTTATGCTCGTACAACAGCCGCCCCGAGCTGACCTCCGCCGCCGCCATTCCCGCCGCCGACGACGGCACGGACTCCGCAACCGCAACCGCAACCGCCGGCTTAGCCTCTGACGCAAGCAAGCCTATAAGCACGGCCGCGGCGAGCAGTAATATTTTTTTCATTTCTTCCTTACCTTTTTCGTTTTTTCGGATTTTTTTCTGTCCGATACGAAGGATTCGATTATATCTGGCACGATACCGAGAATTTTTTCGTACGCGCTCTCGCCGTCTATCGCGACCATTTTCACTCCGCCGCCGTTATCGATAAGAAACCCTATCGGCGTTACGGATATGCCGCCCCCGCTGCCGCCCGCAAACGGGAAATTTTCGTGCTTTTTGCTCTCGACGCCCGCGCCGTACTCGCCGCCGCCCGTCAGAAACCCGATTGTAACCTTAGATACCGGAATGACGGTTTTGCCGTTCCCGATTACCACGGGACTGCCCACGATAGTATCGGCGTCGGCAAGCGCCTTCATGCGCTCCATCGCGGTGTCCATAATGCTTTCCAAACGGTTACGCTCGGTATTATCCTTTTGTTCAAACATTTCGCAACCTGCTTTTTTCTCTGTTTTTACGCTTGAAAACCCGCCGCGCGCGTTTCACCTTGGCGGCCTGCGCCATAACGAACCCGTAAATAATATCTGCAAGCGACATGCCGATTATGCAGTTAAACGAAAGCTGCAGCTCGTCCGAGGAAAAAGCGCACTCAGCCTCCTGTGTCACGGTAACGTCGGGGTACAGGGCTTTTAACAGCGTGCCTACGATAATTATTACAGCCCGCGCGCCCGCCGTGATAAGCGCGCCCGCCATAACGTTATCCTCGACGCCGCCGGTAAAATACAAATCGAAATCTATAACGTCTAACACCCTCAAAAACGCGCTGTTCAAATAGTTGACGACAGAGTCCTTATCGTTCTTGTCCGCGCTGAGCTTAATCTGAATAGGCTTGAAGCGTTTGTTTATAAGCAGGATTTTATTTCCGTCAAGCTCTACGGTAGCCGAATATATCGGGATATTAAACAGCCTTAACGCCGCATATCCGCGCCTCGCAGACAAAAGATTAACATACCCCATCGCCCGCGCCTTAATTTCCACCGTCAGCGCGGACAAAAAAAGCATGGCAAAAAAAACACTAAGGATAATTTCCATACGCCTAGTATGCGCAATTTGGAAAATTTTACTTAGCGGATAAGTAATAAAAAATTATTCGGTTGTCAATGTACACACGGAACCGCGCAACCAAAAAAGAAACTTTTGTTCGCATATCACCGTACCCGCATTATATCATACTCA
>JAITNT010000156.1 GCA_031290295.1 Clostridiales bacterium | reverse complement strand
TGCCGCCGCAACGCGAATTGCATATCGTCAAAGTCGCCGACAAGAATCCTTCTGCCGTCTACGGTCGGTTTCGCGCCATTTTCGGCAAAGTATATTCCGCGGTTTTTATACCCGCCTCTGTCGAACAGTTTGATGTTTTCTGCCGGCATTTCCTTAAACGGTACTTCGCGGTTGTCTTGTGCGGCAAGGCAAGCTTGCGGCAAAATCTTGTTTTAAAGATAATGCTTTTTCGGTTTACCTATTAGGTGATAATACCCTATAAGCACACCGCGAATTACAAACTCGTCCGCAGGTATTTTTTTGTAGCGGGCATTGTCGCTTTCGGGACACAGCCAATACTTGCCATCGATACGCCGATACCTTTTTAGGGTAATCTCCTCGTCCTCGCAAGAAAAACCCGGATGCACGGCAAGCACTATATCGCCGTCATAGGCCTCCATGACATCTCTTAATACGAGAAAATCTCCCTCCCGTATCCCCGCTTGGTTCATGCTGTCACCCTTTGCAATAAGCGCAAAGCAATTACCGCACCCTTGCGTGAAGGCCTCGGGAAGAGTGAGCACCTCTTGCAGCGTCGCCTCCGCCACTATCGGTTCACCGCACCTTACCTCGCCCACAAGCGGGGCGCGCGCCGTGAAACCGTCTAACGCAGCATCCATCTTAATCTTGCCGGTATCGTCCAAGGAAACAGCTCCCGCCTTTTCAAGATGGTGAACATACCGCCACGCCGCAGCCTTGTCCGTCTTGAGGTCATGTACGATTTCTCTCTGATTCGGGCTCCTGCCCTCTCTGATTTGGAAATCGCGAATATACTCGGCGAGCCTGTCTAATAAAGCTTTGTTCGGATATCGCAAACGCCTTGACTCCTTTATGTGTGGTTTTGCACTACATTTACAATTATACTCGTCTACGCAATAAAGTCAAGCGGCTGAAAGCAGCAAAATTGTAAATTTTTATTGATTCACTCCGCATTTTTCAGAGCAAACGCTTGTCAAAGGAAACCGCTTGCGCTATACTAGGGTATGTTAGAGTTGTTCCGAAGCAGCTCTATCGACACAGAAAATGTAATTAAATAATAAGGAGATGCCCGACATTGAGCGAAGAAGAAATCGTTCAACAGGAAATTGCGCCTTTGGACGATTCCGACAAGATCGAAATTATCGAGTCGCAGCCTGTTGAAAAAAAGAAAAACAAGGCGGCGGCTTTTTTTAAGCTGTCGTCCACCCGCAAAATCACCTATATGGCGGTTTTGATTGCGCTTGCGGTGACGGCGAAGTATTATTCTATAACGCTGCCTACTACAAAAATATCGCTGTTCTATATTCCCGTTTATCTTTCCGGCGCGCTTTTCGGCCCGATATTCGGCTTTGCCGTAGGCGCCGGCGCCGACCTCGTAGGCGGATTTTTGCAGGGACTTTCTATAAGCCCGCTCATCACGCTGGGCAACGGGCTTTCCGGCGCGATATTCGGTTTTGTTTTCCTGTTCAAAAAAGGCAGTCCTTATCTCAAGCTCGCCTTGGGCGCGATAGCCGCGTTGTTGATTTGCACTTACGGAATAAACTCCTACGGCATCTCTACGGCGACGGGTACGACGTGGTTGGGGACGCTGATGACGGGCATTCCGCCCCGCATAGCGATGCAACCGATTGTACTCGCGATAAACATGGCGGTAATATTTCCGATATATTTCGTCACCGAAAAATATCTGCTGCGGCTTAATCCGCCCACGGGACAAGCCGGCGATAAGAATATTTTCAAAGAGCCGGACACAGTTTAGAAACGGTCTAAATCTAATTGATAAATAGTTTTGCGCCTGTCGCCTTGACGGTACAGGAAATGATCGCGCGGAACGTCCACCGTGCGGATATTTATGCCGCCGAGCTTCTCCGCGGTTCGGGCGGAGGCGGCGTTTTCAGGATTACAGGTAATAATAAGCGTACGCATTCCGAGCTTTTTTGCCAAAGGCAGCACGATTTGACAGGCGCGCGCCGCATAGGAATGCCCGCGGTATTCCTCCGCTATCGTGTACCCTAAATGCCCGAGATAATACACGCTGCGGTTTGCGCCTACCGTAAGCCTAAAATGCCCTATCCTTGTCAGTCGGTAGAGCACGTTGAAATCATAGTCTATGCCCTCGGGCTCGCGGGTACACGAAACAAGCCCGAGCGTAAGCGCGCCGTTAACGAGAGTAAGCTCCCCGTCTACTTCGGGCGGATTAACCGGCGCATAAAACAAATCGTCATAGACGAGCGAATAAGTAGGGATATCGAATAATTGCCCGTCCCCGCGGATAGTACCCCTCTCGGTATCGTCGCGGCGCATACCCGCTTTTTGCATTACTCTGCCGCTCGCGGGATTATCGGGGTGGTGGCGGGAGGCTATAACGTCCGCTCCGACGTCCATAAGCAAGTAGTGGTTCATGGCTCTCAAGGCTTCGGTCGCGTAACCGCGCCCCCAACGGCTTCTGTCGAGGATATAGCCGACGTTCACAACCTTAGGGTCGTCAGAAAAATAACCGCCGCAGCTCCCGATAAGCTCGCCGTTCGCTTTCTCAGTAACCGCCCATTGAAAGGTTTTTGGGTCGCCGTAATCTACCGTGCGCAAAAAGGCGTAGGTATCCTCGATCGACTTATGCGTATAATACGACATATAGCGGGTGCTCTCCGCATCTCCCGCCCATCTCCCGAAAATCAGAGGCGCGTCGGACTTTTTCAGTCTCCGCAAAATTAATCTGGGCGTTTCTATAATATTTGTGCCGATTAGGTTCATAACCGCCTCAATCTATGATATAATATATATACAAAAAAAATCAGGAGTATTATAACTATGAAAAAATACATTTGCAGCCTTTGCGGCTATATTTATGACGAGGCGGTCGGCGACCCCGACAACAACATACCCGCGGGTACAAAATTCGAGGATCTTCCCGCCGACTACGCCTGCCCGCTATGCGCCGCCGAAAAGGACGTTTTTACCGAGGAATAGAGGGTAGCCCGGCGGCGTTTTCAAAACGTCGGTTAGTATCTTGCGGCGGCGGGTCTTCTTATAGCGGGGCAATTTTTTTAGCGGAACGGCAAAGAGCGAGCTCAGACGGTAAATAGACGAACGGAGTGTGCCGACGTGCAGCTCCCTCGCCGATTTATCCGCACGTAATTTGCCCGCTCCGCGCGCGCTATTCCGTGCCGCAACGTGCCTTCCGTACCGCCGCCGCCCAGCCGGAAATAAGCTCGTCGCGTTTGGACTTGGACATTTTAGGCTCAAAGTAATCCTTTTTGGCGGGAATCGCTTCGATTTCCTCTATGCTTTTGTAGAAGCCCGCGCTAAGCCCCGCGAGGTAGGCGACGCCGAGCGCGGTCGCTTCAACCATAGCGGGACGTTCGACGGTCACATTAAAAATGTCCGCTTGGAATTGCATAAGGAAGTTGTTCGCGCTCGCGCCGCCGTCTACGGAAACGCGGCTCACCCGCGAGCCAAAGTCTATCTCCATAACGCGCAGCACGTCGGCGGACTGAAAGGCTATCGCTTCTAACGCCGCTCTGACGATATGCTCGCGCCGTACTCCGCCCGTAAGCCCGGTTATAATTCCGCGCGCGTACGGGTCCCAGTAGGGCGCGCCCAGCCCGACAAAAGCGGGTACTACGTAAACGCCGTTCGTATCCTTAACCGACTGCGCGATCTCTTCCGTTTCCGCGGCGGTTTTTATAATTTGCAAGCCGTCACGCAGCCATTGAACGATTGCGCCGCCCACAAAAACGCTGCCCTCCAAAAGGTACCTTCCGCCGTCGAGCCCGGCGGACAACGTCGTGAGAAGCCCCGATTTGCTCCGTACGGCGCGGGAACCGGCGTTCATAAGCATGAAGCACCCCGTTCCGTAGGTGTTTTTTACCGCCCCCTCGGCGACGCACAAATGTCCGAAAACCGACGCCTGTTGATCGCCCGCAAGCGCGGCTATCGGAATTTTACCTGCGAGAATTTTATCGTCGACGTACCCGAAAATGTGTCCCGAGGAATGCACCTCGGGCAGCATAAGCTCGGGTATATTGAATTTGTTAAGCAAACGCGCGTCCCATTTGCGCGTATGAATATTAAAAAGCATCGTGCGGCTTGCGTTAGAATAATCGGTAGCGTGAACCCGTCTGCCGGAAAGATGCCACAGCAGATAGGTATCGACCGTCCCGAAAAGCAGGTCGCCCTTTTCCGCGCGCTCACGCGCGCCGTGTACGTTATCGAGTATCCATTTTATCTTAGTAGCCGAAAAGTAGGAATCGACGACAAGCCCGGTGCTTTGATAAATCGTATCGCCGTACCCTTCGGCTTTCAAATTACGACAGTAGTCCGCCGTTCTTCTGCACTGCCAAACAATCGCGTTATGAACGGGCTCGCCCGTAAGCTTGTCCCAAACTACCGTGGTTTCACGTTGATTTGTTATACCTAAGGCGGCAATTTCACCGACGTTAATTTGTCCGTCCTTAACGGCTTTTTTTATTGCGTCGAGCTGCGACGACAAAATTTCGGCGGGGTTATGCTCAACCCAGCCCGCCTTAGGATAAATTTGCCTGAATTCCTTTCTCGCATCCGACACCATGCCGCCGTTGCGGTCAAAAACAGTACAACGCGAGCTCGTCGTGCCCTGATCTATAGACAATATATACTTCTTTTCCACGAACGACGCCGCCCCCGATATAATTACGCCTGTCTGTTTTTACAATGATTTGGCGGTCTGAACGTATTTGAGGGGCGTTACCCCGTGTTCGCGCCTGAACACCTGCGAAAAATATTTAACGTTAGCGTACCCGACCATTTTGCTTATCTCATAAACCCTATAATTACCGGACAGCAACAATTTCTTGGCTATGTGCATACGGTACTCCGTAAGACATTCGTTAAAGGTCTTGCTTATCTCGTTCCTGAACATGTGCATAAGATGATAAGGACTCACATAAAGCTT
>JAITNT010000152.1 GCA_031290295.1 Clostridiales bacterium | reverse complement strand
TCGGCTCCGTACAATAGTTTAATATTATCGCGTACCGCCGTTCTTTTTCTTTCTGCATAATGCCGTTTTCATGCGGATATTGCCTGTTTTCAATACTGTAAAATGGTCTTAAACAGCGTATAATCTAATTCCGGGGCGTTGGCAAACCTATCGGGCAGGTTTTTTTGGCGGGGCGAGAGTGCGGCAAGCGTATGCGGACGGCGAGAGGGAATAGGAAGAGGGCAAGAAATCGGGTTTATTCGCGCGGTTTTGTCAAAAAAATTCTTTGTTCATATATTATTACGGTATATAATACAATGTAGTATGGAAATAAATATTGCTAATACTCTTAATATTTCCCGGTTTGCGGGGGCGGCTTTCCGGTGCGATACCTGCGGGACGCATAACGTCGTTACCCGCGAAATCACGGTGGGTGCGGACGCTTCGGCGCACATAGCGGGGTTTGCCGTGCAACACTTAGGCGGCTCGGGACGCGTGTTGGTCGCGGCGGGGCGGCGGAGCTTCGACGCGCTCGGGAGCAAGGCGGTTCGTTTCCTTACCGAAGCCGGGTTCACCGTAGATACGCTTGTCGTTACCGGGCGGGATACCGCGCTTACGGAAATTACCGCCGCGCTCAAGGATGACACGCGCCTTGTAATAAGCGCGGGCGGCGGCGCGGTTGCCGATTATGTCAAGCTTGCGGCGCATAAGGCGGGGCTTCCCGTCGTGATTATGATGCCGACGCCGTCGTCGGATAATTATCTCGCGCCGTACTCATATATCGAGCGCGAGGGCTTTTGGGAGCGGGCCGAGGTCGCGCCGCCGATTGCGGTTATAGCCGACCTTGACGTTATAGGCGCCGCGCCTACCTCCCACCATGCGGCGGCGTACGGACTGATTATGTCCAAAATTATCGCGGTTTTTGATTCGTACTTTTCTAACCTCATGCGAGGCACGCCGCATTGCGAACGCATCGCCGATTTGATTTATGCCTCGGTAGGCTCGTGCGTCGAGGCTAACGCGGGTTTTGTGCGGCACGAGCGCAAGTCCGTCGGGCTGATTACCGAAAACGTTATCCGCATGTCGCTGTTAAAGCAGATGGCGCCCGGGCAGATTATGACGCAGGGCGGCGCGGAAACGCATTTTGCGGTTTTTGCGGAGCGGTATATGACGGAGAATAAGCGCGGCTGCCGCATGTTCGGCGAGCACGCTTTTTTGGGGGCGCAGATTGTTTCGGGACTGTACAAGCTCATGCTCAAGGACGCGGGCGCGGACATTTTTCCGCCGCCCGACATTTTAGCGCGCGCGGAGCGGTTTTCCGAGGTTACGGGGCTTCAGGAGCACCGCGTGCTCGCGCGGTATGCGGGCGTACCCGACGGCGAGCTTTACGCGGTCACCGCCTATAAGTACAGGGAATACCGGGCCGAGCTTTATCAGAGAATACTGCGCTCGGAGAAAATTATAGCCGAAGCCGTTCGCACCTTCAGGCATATTTACAGCGATGCCGGATATTGGTGCCGTAAATATTTGACAGACGGCGATTATCGTACTATTCTTGCATTAGCGGCCGATACGCACCCGGAATATACCCTGCTTATGCATATGCGGAACGCCGGCTATCTCGAACAATATCTACCATAGAAAAGGACGCGTTTATGAATACGGAAGAAATTAAGAAAATCAAGACCTATCTTATCGACATGGACGGGACGGTGTACCTCGGCGGCAAGCTGCTCCCCGGGGCGGCGGAAGCCGTCGCCGCGCTGAGGCGGTCGGGCGCACGGATCTGCTTCCTGACAAACAACTCCTCCGTTTCGGCGCGCGATTATCTCCAAAAGCTCGCGCGGCTTGGGATTCCCGTAACGGCGGACGAAATTTATACCTCGCAGGCGGCGACGGTCGCATACGTTAAGAAGCGTTATCCGGATAAAAGCGTTTATCTTCTCGGTACGCCCGCTTTGCAATCGGATTTTTCGGATAACGGCATTGCGGTTACCGAAACGGATCCCGACCTTGCGGTTATAGGCTACGACACGACGCTTACTTATGCGCGGCTCGCGAAATTCTGCGGGCTTGTCCGCAAAGGGCTGCCCTATATCGCCACCCACCCCGATTTGAACTGTCCGTCGCCGGAGGGCATGCTGCCCGACGCCGGCTCTATGATCGAGCTGATTTATGCGTCCGCGGGACGCCGTCCCGATATTATCTGCGGCAAGCCGCATGCGCCTATGTACGACGGCGTAGCCGAAAAATTCCGCATCACCGATCCGCGCACGGTAGCCATGGTGGGCGACAGAATGACCACCGACCTCGCTTTCGCCAAAAACAACGGCTTCGTGGGAATACTCGTACTCACCGGCGAAACGACGCCCGGGCTTCTTAAAGAAATTGTTGCCCGCGACCCCGCCCAAGAGCCTGATTTGGTGCTGGAAAGCATATGCGGGTTGACGGAGTATGTTTGCAAGAAAAGTTGTAAATCGTAAAATCAATCGATAAGAGTTGTTTTTGCGGGCAATGTGTGGTATAATTACAAATAATATGGCAACGCTCCGGATTAGCGTTCGGGCAAATTAAAAAGCGGAAAGAGGATTTCCCGGTGGATAAAATGATTGATTGGATTAATAATAACAGCGCGTTCGTTATCGCTTTGTCGGTGATAATTTTTTTGGTGCTGTTTACGGTAATATTTTTAATACTTGCGCGCCACATTATGGCGGGGAACAAAAAAATCAACGTTTTGATAGATTACATTCTTTTGGAAAAGACGAAGGACGCAAAACCCGCCGTCCGCCCCGCCGAGGTAACCGAGGAGTCAAAAGAGCTAAAAGAGCTTAAAGGACAGGTGGACGCGCTGTCCGCCGCGTTTAACGAGGCAAAGCAGACGGGCGAGAGCGCCGGCAAAGGCAAGAAAAGCAGCTAATGAAGCCAATAAGCCGACCAAACGATACCGACCAAGCATGAATCGGCGTTACGCTGCGGCTAACGCCTTGCTTGCTTAATCCGATTCAGTCGGACTTTTGCCGCGACAGAGCGAATGCGCGCGAAGTTAGCCGACCAAACGTGAATCGGCGCTACGCTTCGGCGTTACCGCCTTGCTTGCTTAATCCGATTCAGTCGGACTTTTGCCGCCCAGACGCGAATGCTCGCAAGAAAACCGACCAAACGCGAATGCGCGCTCGCTGCGCCGCCTTAGCGGCGGTTGCGTCTCGCTTTATCGCATTCGGGCGGACTTCAACGGCATAGTCTTATCCGGGTTATTACTGCGTACTCGTTTAGTACGGGTAAAAGCCGCTCGCGCGCTTCGCATGGCGCTCGCTTGCGGTACGGTTCACCTTGTCCACTCGTACACAATACAAACAAAACAAGCCCATGTCAATGCTATCGCGTAGTCGAAACATCTCTTCGCCGCTTTCACCGCCCCATACAATAAAACCAGCCCTATCCGTCATTGC
>JAITNT010000084.1 GCA_031290295.1 Clostridiales bacterium | reverse complement strand
GCAGCCGGTAACAATGCTAGCAACACCACCCCCTCCGGGGGCGCAAGTACCAAAGCCCCGGATGGGGCTAATGTCAAACCACCACTTGAAGTGGTGGTTGCTGACTTGCGAACGAGGCGAAGCCGATGTGTGGCAATCCGAACCCGCTTCACCGCTCACCAATCATTCTCTTAGCCCTTTTTGCCCCTCTTCCCCCTCTCTTCCGCACGCAAACGCCGACAAGCGTTTGACATATCGACGCTTTGCGTGATATTATAATTAAATTATGATTAATTTTATTGAAATTCATGTTGTAACGGGCGCGACCGGACGAACGGGACTTGCACTGTGCGCCGCCCTCAAAGCACGCGGGAAATACGTTCGCGCGCTTTACTGTAACGATACCAAAAGTCTGCCGTATCTGGAACGGTACGCCGACGAAATCGTTCACGCCGATATCCGCAATAAAGAGGAATTAACCGCCGCTTTTGAGAACGCGGCTTACGTTTATCACCTTGCGGGTATCGTTTCTATCGCTACAAAAATGGACAAGCTTCTCAAAGCCGTCAATATTACGGGCACGCAAAACGTAATCGACGCTTGTCTTGAACGCAATGTCAAACGCCTGATTTACACAGGAACCGTGCACACGCTGCCATTCACAAACAATACGGACGTATTACGCGAAATAGACCGCTATGCTCCCGACCGTGTCGGCGGCGCGTACGCCGTGAGCAAGTCTATAGCCTCTAACCTCGTGCTCGACGCGGTAAAGGACCGCGGACTCGACGCAGTAATCGGTATGCCGTCGGGCATTGTGGGCGGCTTCGAGTTTAAGCGTTCCAACTTCGGGCAAATGATTTCGGGCGTAGCGGACCGCACGCTGAAGGTCGCCGTAAAGGGCAGATACGATTTTGTGGACGTGCTCGACGTTGCGACGGCGCTTGCCGACCTCGCCGTCCTCGGCGTTAAGGGCGAAAGCTACATCCTGTCGGGACATACGATAACGGTAAAGGAGCTTGTACGCATCACGGCGCGCGCCGCGGGCGTCAAGCCGCCTAAGGTGTTTTTTCCGTTGTGGGTCGTCAAGCTGTTCGCGGGAGCCGCGGAACGCCGTTCGCTGCGCAAAAATAAAACGCTTATGTTCACGCCCTACGCGATTAAGGTGCTCGGCGACAATTGTAATTTCTCTCATGAAAAAATCACCGCGCTTACGGGTTATAACCCGCGCGGCATGGAGGATGCTCTTACCGATCAGGTAAGCTTCTATCTCGACGTTTACAAGCCGAATTTCAGCGGAAAATAACCGAACGGCCGCGGGCGCGAAGCCTAGCGGTATATTACGCCTACTGTCGGCATTCACTCCCCCGCGCGGGCAAGCTTTTTTGTACGGCCGATAATTACGGAATTTTGAAGAAGAATAAAAATTATGAATTATAAAATATATTATTTCAGCGGAACGGGCAATACCTTTTGGTCGGCAAGACGCCTTGCCGAATTACTCGGCGGTTGCGAGCTGCACAATATCGCCTCGGTGATGAAACGCGAAACGATAAGCTTATCCGCCCCGAATATTATTATCATGTTTCCGGCATACGCTTACGAGGCGCCGCTTATGGTGCGCCGTTTTGTGAAGCGCGCGGAGATACACGCGGAATATATCGCGGCGGTCGTCACGTTCGGCTCCAGTCAAGGCGGCGCTTTGGCGGAAATAACGCGGCTCCTCAAGCGTAAAAAGCTCGCCCTTTCGTACGCGGGGCGGATTCCCTGCGTAGAAAATTATATCC
Organism: Clostridiales bacterium; assembly: GCA_031290295.1. Lineage (GTDB taxonomy): Bacteria > Bacillota > Clostridia > Christensenellales > DUVY01 > JAITNT01. The sequence goes on along the minus strand of JAITNT010000084.1, from coordinate 1,633 downwards.
CGATTTTCGGCCCGCCTACCGAAAAGAAAGCCGCCGAGCGGCTGTCTATGCAGGAAGCGGCGACGGAAAAGGTTTCCGTGGATATCAAAGCGGGCTTGCAAAATAAGGTGGTCAAATTCCGTCCCGCGTGTAAAACCGTCAGCACATTTTTTCGCGGAGCAAAGCCGCTGTTCGTTAAAACGTACCGCGTAACTAAGGCGTGCACCGGTTGCGGCCTGTGCGCCAGGCTCTGCCCCGCGGGCGCTATCGAAATGCGTGCCGACGCCGATACAAAAAAACCGTATTTTCTCTGCACCGTCTGCGAGCACTGCCAGGCGTGTCTGAATTGGTGTCCGCAAAAGGCCATAAATTACGTGCGTATGCGTAAAAATACGCCGAGATACCACCACCCCGACGTAAAAGCGTCCGATTTGTTTATGATTGACAAAAAGGAAAATTCATCCGAATAAAAAGCCGATCGCCAGTCCTATAAGCACCGCGCCGCCGATTATTTCCGCTATGCCGTTCTTTCTTTTCATAAGCCCTCCGAGCTTGACGCCGAGCCGGGCGCCGACGAGGCAAATGACAAAGGTAACCGACGCGATAACGGGCGCGGAAATCAGTATGTGTATTTCAAAAGCAAGCAACGATACGCCTATCGCGAGCGCGTCGATACTCGTAGCGACGCCCTGAATAATTATCGGCAAAATTTTGAAGTTTTTTTCTTCAAGCTCTTTCGAGCTTCTCAGGCTTTTTATGCCGCCGAATACCGTTTTGCCGCCTATGAGCAACAATAATACGAACGAAACCCACTTCAAATATTGCCCGATATAATTAATAAATATACTGCCGAGATAATATCCGGAAAGAGGCATAACGCCCTGCATAATTCCGAATACGGCGGCAATGAAAATCAGCTGCCGCGTCTTGACCTTTTTTATTGTCATGCCGTCGCAAATTATCACCGCAAACGCGTCCGTAGAAAGACCCGCGGCAAGTAAAATCAGCGTTAACCATTCCATGCTTTGCCCCCCCCCGTTATTGCGTCCGGCATCTAAGGCGCGAGCCGTAAAAAAAGACTTATTTGTACGCGAAAAGCAGTACAAATAAGTCTCATTGTTTACAACGATGCCAGACGGACCTGCGCCGCCGGTGTGTTGACATTCGTTCCGCCGTATGCGTCCGGCAAAAAAACAAGCCGAACCGCCATCCGCGGCAACTACTCCCTTAGATAAAACCAGTATAACACACCGCTATGCGAATGTGAAGCGTTTTTAACGCGGTGAAGAACAAACCCGTCAGGGTTTTCTTCACCGTAACGGCGCAAATGCGTTAAACGATAAATCAGACGGGGTTCATGTCCGAGGCCTTGGCGGCGACGGTGATATCGACCGTAGAGGCGCCGCGCAGAACCTTGAATACAAGCGTGCCGCCCGCCCTTACCTTATACAAGAAGTCCGACAGGTGAAAATTACGCGTAAGCATAAATTCCTCGCCGCCGTTAAGCCGGACCGATACGGGCTTGTCGCCCGCGATAAATTTCCCCGACGCCGCCGAGCCCGCGCTTACGGACTCCACCGCGATAACCTCGCGGATTACCGCCGCGTCTAAAACCGGGTCGTATTCCGCGTACGCCACAAAAATCGTCGTGGTA
>JAITNT010000074.1 GCA_031290295.1 Clostridiales bacterium | reverse complement strand
GATATAGCGAGCGTTACCTTAGGGGTGACCGCGGATCTTGGTTTGGAGGGCGGTCTGCTCACATGGGCGGCTATCCCTTACGCCGCCGAATATGCCTACACGCTCAAGGACAAGGACGGCGGCGCCGTGCTTGCGAGCGGCTCGACCCCCTACAATTACATCGATCTGTCGGTTGTCGGGCTTACGGCGTTTAACTATACCGTAACGGTGCAAGCGATAGGCGACGGCGTTGTATATCTTGACGGTTCGGTTACGGTATTCGATTTCTATACCGATATCAAGGGCAGATTTACGGCTAAAGCCTTCGCCTCTATGACCCCCGTCGCGAACAACGCGTTTGCGGAATACGACGAGGAGAGCGGCGCCGCCGTTATTCAGGTAGCTAATAACGGCAACTGGGGCGGTATCGTAAGCTTGGAGTTCGATCTAAACTTTGACATTAACCCGTTGCTTGTGGTAAAATACGGAGAGCAGAGTTTAGGCGGCTGGTACATGCAAATAAGAATCGACGGTCAAACGTACTACTTAGCCGATAACACGTTCACGTTCGGCACGGTCTATCTCGACCTTAACGCGATTCTCGCGGCAAGGGACGACGGCCTCGCGACGGCGGTTACCGGCGTTCACCGCGCGGCGGTAGTGTTCGGCGCGACCATGGGCGAGGGAAGCGGTACGCCGCGCGTATACGTTGCCGAAGCGCACGTCTATCAGCTTACGGGGGGCACGGGCGAACCGATATTAGGAGAGCTTGCCAAGCCCGTATTGACGATTTCGGGCAAAACGGTAAGCTGGGCGACCGTTCCCAACGCGCAAAAATATGTCGTCATAATATCCAACGAGTACGGCGTTTTGATTAACACCGAGATTACGGGTACGTCCTATGATTTCAGCGTGCTTATAAGAGAGGGGCAGTACGGCGTAAGCGTTACGGCGATAGGCGAAAGGTACTATAATTCCGAAACGGCGGCGCAGAGCTTCGAGATAAAGGCCGCCGTTGAGCGGGAACCCGAGGGGTGTTCCGGTTGCGGTACGCTCGCTTTGTTTGATTTAGGCGCGGGCGGCGGTATTATAGCGGCGGTAGCCGCGGTAGGCGGCTTACTCTTATTGCGTCTTATCAAAAGGAAAAAAAGCACAGACTAACCTGCAAAACGGACGAGAACAAGGGTGAGTAATGAGCACTAAGGATTACGATAGAAACATTCACTTCGAGGTAGATAAATACCGTGTGGATAAGGTTTTCGGGTTGTACCCTAAGTTTGTCAGCGTAGGCAAGCAATCGGGCGACTGCGGGTACAGCTACGAAACGCACATACAGGACGAATACGAGTTTATCTATATGCTCGAAGGGAACGTGGACTACTATTGCGGCGACAAGCTCGATACCGCCTGCGAGGGCGACATGTATTTCATACAGCCCGGGCAAAGACACGAGGAGCATTCCGAGTCCGACCCCATGAGCTTTATATACATCAAATTTTTCTTGTTCGATTACAAGGGCGATAAGATGAACAACCTCACGGAGAATGTGGATTCGCAGATTTTTCGCGGCGTGTCGGAAATAATAAAAAGTCTTTTCTTTAAGACGTTCGACGAAATGCAGCGTACGCAATTCGGATTCAAGCAGATTATCGAGACGGCTATAACGGAGCTGCTGATTTATGTGACGCGCAAGATTTCTCATAACGGCGACGAAATAAAATACGGCTCGCTTTTGTCTATAATTTCCGCGGTTGCGGAGGAGATAGAGCTTGAAACGAGCAAAAATTATACGGTCGGCGGCTTAGCCAAAAAGTACGCCGTAAGCGAAAGCTTTTTGGCTCATTCGTTTAAGTATGTAATCGGCAAGCCTATTATGCGGTATATAAACGAAAGAAAAATAAGGGAGGCGGAGTACCTGCTGGCGTCCACCTCGAGCACGGTCAAGATGATAGCGGCTTCGTTGGGCTTTTGCGATCCGTTTCACTTTACCAAGGTTTTCAAAAAGCAAACGGGCTTATGTCCGACGGAATACAGATTGCGTTTGTTCCAAAGCAATGATAACGTAAACAAGGAGACTATATGAATAAACGGCTGAATTTTTCGGATGCGCCCGCGGGTGTCGAGGCTTTGTTGCTCGAATACAGGGCGCGAAAAAAAATCTACGATACAGATAAAATCACCTTCGCAGGTGTCGGCGGCAACGACGTATATAATATATCCCGTCCGTTTCCGTCAAACGGCAAAACCTATATAGCGGGGCGCGTAGAGCCCAGAGACAGCGAAATCGGCAAGGTTCTTTTCTTTGCCCGCGAACGCGGTAATCTGTATACGCTTGTCCCCGATACGGAAATAGACATGCTGCAGGATCCGTGCGTTACCGTCCTTGCGGACGGCTCGGCGGTAATCGGCGGAACAAAGATATTTATGAACGACTCGGGCGGAATAAGCTCGTGGGCGACCGCGTTCTATAAGGGCGACGGAATTTTCGGTCTGCGGGAGTTTGCCCGCGCGCCTATGCATATGAAGGACGTGCGCTTCGTCCCTTTTAACGACGGAACGGCCGTGTTTACGCGTCCGCAGGGAGGACGCTTCGGTTACGGAAAAATAGGCTTTTTGACCTTAGCGTCGCCGGAGCAAATTACGCCCGAGGCGTTGACGGCGGCGGAGGTTTTCGACTGTCACTTTCGCTC
>JAITNT010000030.1 GCA_031290295.1 Clostridiales bacterium | reverse complement strand
CGGCGGATATAACGATATGCGTTACTTATTTTGAGATAGGGCGCATGATTGTAGAAAAAGAGCAAGACGGAAAGTCTCGGGCAGAGTACGGTCAGGGCTTAATCGAGGGACTATCAGAATATCTAAACGCTAAATTCAAAAAAGGGTTTTCGGTTGTCAACCTAAAAAATGCACGGAAGTTTTACTTAACATATAGGGATAAAATTGGGCAGACACCGTCCGCCGTATTATCCGAACAAGGCAAAGCTCAAAAAAGGCAGACAGTGTCTGCCCAATTGCCGATGCTTACAAAAGCGGACAAAAACGAAGCGGAGACCTTTGATTTGATAAAGAATGCTTCCTCGTATTTCAAAGTGGGCTGGTCGCACTACTTGATTTTAATGAGAATAGGTGACGAAGCACAACGAAGCTTTTACGAGATTGAGGCGACTAAGCGGCAATGGTCTTTTAGACAGCTTCAACGCGAATATGCAAGCAGTTTATATGAAAGGCTTGCGCTTTCAAGGAATAAGGACGAGGTGATGAGGCTTTCAAAAGAGGGGCAAACGATAGAAAAGCCTCGCGACGTATTGAAAGACCCGCTCGTACTTGAATTTTTAGGTTTGGAGGAAAGCCCGAAGTATAGTGAGTCAGATTTGGAAAACGCGATTACAGGCAAGTTGTCGCAGTTTTTATATGAACTCGGCACGGGCTTTTTATTTGACTCGCGGCAAAAAAGATTTACATTCAACGAAAAGCACTTTTTCGTCGACCTTGTATTCTATAATAAAGAATTGCCCTGCTACGTTTTGATTGACCTAAAAACAGGCGACTTAAAGCATCAAGACCTTGGACAAATGCAAATGTACGTTAACTATTATGACCGCTTTGTTAAAAAGGACTATGAAAAGCCTACAATTGGGATTTTGCTTTGCGGAGATAAAGACGACAGTATCGTCGAGCTGACGCTACCAAAAGACGCAAATATTTATGCGGCGCAGTACAACCTCTATTTGCCCGACAAGGCGGTGTTACAGCGCAAGCTCGCCGAATGGGTAAAGGAGTTTGAGGACGAACACGGCGCGGCTGACGACAAGAAATAAACATACGGGGACTATACGTGGTGAAAGCAATTGACATCACGTCAGCCGATAGAAGTAACCGTCACAATATAAAAAGGAGCAAACACACATGGCTTTTAAGATAAGCACAAACACGAAGCAACGCGAAAACAGGGCAGACCTGATATGGAGCATTGCCGATAAAATCCGTGGGCTGTATAAGCCGCATGAATATGGCAAGGTCATTTTGCCGTTCACGGTTATCAAGAGGTTTGCCGATACGTTGTTGCCGATTCGTGATGCGGTTTTGGAGGCAAACAAAAAATATAAAGATTTTGAGGTTAAGGACACTTTTCTTTTTAACGCAACAAAGACGAAGGAAAATCCCGACGGCTACAAGTTGTCCGTTTATCGTTACGCTTGCGGCAGGCGCAAATACAAGCGGAAATCGAGGATATAGACACGGAATTGTCCGTTCGAAAAGACATAACCGAGGGCTTTAACGACTGGTCGCAAAAGTTCGACGATGCCTCGCCGAAAGATAAAAAAGCAATGTTGCTTAACATAATAAACCGCATTGAAATAAGCGAGGACGGAATAAACATTCAGTTTAAGGTGAAGTTATACCCGCTGAAAGACTTAATCCCGATTGAGGTGAAAATACCCGAAGCCTCGTTTGAAACGTTAGAAACGCCGCCGGGAAGCGAAAACATCGCGATTTTAGCGGGAGCGGGCGACTTCGGCGTTTCTGATAATACTGTAAAAAGGTCAATAACAACACTGTATTTGAATAATAACCGACAAATTATAACCGCAAGGGCGTAAAAAATGATTCTGGCTTTGGAAAAGACCTATATTTTTCTTATCGGCGCGCTGTTAACCGCGCAAATGATTTTGGCGTTGCTTGCTTTTTATAAGCTGATATACTCCGGCGCAAGCTTCAAAAGGCTGATTGCGTGGAACTTCATAGTCCTCTTCGTTCCGTACGCCGGTCCCGCGCTGGGGCTGATTTATGCCGCCAAATACAAAAGGCAAGCCCCGAAGCAAGCCGTTAACCCCGAACACGCGCCCGCCGACGGCGGCGAAAAGCCGGACGACCCTGCGGAATAGCCGCCTTTTTTGCGGACGGCTTCACAACTTGCTTGCATCGGGCTATAGCATGAAGGCGTTATTCGCTTTGATAAGGGTTTCCCACTGCGCTTGCGTTCCGAGGAAGAAAACTCTCGATAATTTGCCGCATCTGCCGAACGCCTCCTTGCCCATAACCGTTACGCTCGACGGGATTGTCGCGCTCCGCAGCTCGGTGCAGTCGCGGAACGCATAGTCGCCTATCGCGGTAACGCCCGACGGAATATTTATGCCCTTCAACCCGCTCGAATAGAACGCATAACCGCCTATAGCGGTAACGCCCGACGGAATCGTCACGCCCGTAAGCCCCTTGCACCACGAGAACGCGCTCGAGCCTATGCTTTTTACGCCGTCGGGAATCGCGTACGTTTCCCCGCTTTTTTTCGCGGGGTATACGACAAGCGTCGTACCGTCCTTACCGAATACTACTCCGTCTGCGGATTTGTAATACTGATTCCCCGCCGCAACGTCTACGGCGGTCAGCCTGTTGCCGCCCAAAAAAGCGTAGCCGTCTATGCTCCTTACCTTATCGGTAATTGTGTAGATTTCCGCTCTTCTGCCCAGAGGGTAGCTTATCAGCGTCGTTCCGTCCTTGTTAAACAATACCCCGTCTATAGATTTGTAATACGCGTTTTGAGGCGATACCTCTATGCCCGCAAGCTCGCGGCAATACGCGAACGGATAATAGCCGATGCTTCTCACGCCCGACGGGAGCGCCGCCGCCGCCAACGCGCCGCACCCCAAAAACGCGCTTCCGCCTATGTGCGTTACCGTCCGCGGAATTTTCACGCCCGTAAGCCTGCCGCATGCATAAAAAGCCTTTTCGCCGATAGCCGTCACGGGCTTGCCGTTATAATAATCCTGTATATAAACCGCGCCGTCGGTATTCGCGGTGCCCTTGCTTACCGTAACGCCCGCGACCGAATCCGCATAACTCAAGCCCGCCGTCCCGAGCCAGCTCGCGTACAGCGTTTTATCGCTCACATATTTCCAGTCCGTAACGCTCGCGCCGTTCGCCTCCGCGTACCTTACCCCGCCGCCGCCGACCGCGCCGTACCAGCCCTCGAACGTATAGCCCGTACGGACGGGTACGGGCAAGGCATAGCCCGAATCGTATTTGATCGTCACCGGCGCAAGCGAATTCCCGCCTCCCGTATTTAACGTGACGGTGTACGCGGCGGCGGGCCCCCTTCCGCCGTCCGCAAGCGCGATACTTGTTTCTAATTTATCGCTGACGTTCATAATAATTATCTCCCGCTCCCTCTTTTTTCATGCGTTCGCCCCGCCGCTCCGCGCGCGCGAAGGCTTTCCGCCCGCCCCCGCCCCGCGTTTATTTTCTGATCGGTTTTTTCCGCGTGGAAACCCGCAAAAAATTGTCCTTATTCTTTCGGCGGGGATCTTTTATCGCGGTCGAAAAACGTCCGCGGAAACGTTCATTTTAAGAGAGCCGACGGGGATTTTCTCCGCTTCGCCAGCGTATAAATAAGACCGGCGGCGCCGAGCAGAACGGAAAAGCCCAAGCCGGAAGCCATGATATATATACCGGCGTCCAAAAAGAGATTTTCCGGCAAAACGGCGAGCATACGGGAATCCGCCGGAAACTGCCAATTGCCTTGCGGGAAAAAAATCTGATGAAAGACGGAGAACGCGCCGTCGAAATCTATCGCAATCGCTATGCCTATCACCGCAAGCACGGCAAGTATAACGCCCGCGCCCGCCGCCGCTCCGAAAGCGGGGGCGGCGAGCCTTGTCCCGCGCGGACCGAGAAAAAACGACAGCGCAAGCAAAGCAAGCCCGAGCGGCAGCATAACGTACGCAAAAATTCTCGCCGCCGTAAACACCGTCTTGACGTCGGTCATATGGCTCAGCTCGATATCCTCATAAAACGCGGACGGCGCGGCGTCGCCGACAAAGGTTACGTACGTTTGCAAGGACTCGTCGCGACCGGAAAAGTACGCGACGATTTTGTCGCGGACAAGCTTCAAATCCTCCGGCGAAAGCCATTCGGCGCGGCGGTACTTGCCGCCCTCCCCGACAAGCTTATACTCGTCCTTGTCAAAATCATAATCGTACGTGCCGTTAACCGTATCGTACCTGTACTCGAAGCGCACCGCATATTTCTCGAACTCGCGGTCATAAAACGCTGGATTGTACGCCACGAAACTCACGCTAAGGGCAATGAAGCCGAGCATAAGGCACAGACCGCCGAGCACGGCGGCAACCTTAACGGTAATTTTGACGGATCGCGTCCGCGCGGCTTCCCCGCCTAAAAAATTCATTATTTTTCAGTCCTTATCTATCGTGTGCTTTGCCGCGAGATTGCCGATAACGGGAATGCGGAAAATCTTATTGTGATAAGAGAAAATACCGCTTATAACGATGAAAACCTCGCAGGCCGCGCCGAAAAGCGCGGCGAGGGAATACAGGAAATACGCTATATACGGCTCGAGGAACATTAGCGGCACCGATAAAATCCCCGCCGTTAATACCGCGCCCGCCGCGAAAAGCCAAGCGATCAAGCATTGCAGGCTGTAATAGCGCAGATACTTATCCTTGCGATCGGTTTCGCCAAAGAAAAATATCAGCGGTAAAACAAAACCGAGAAAGTGCGCAAGCAGCGTCTTGAGCAAAGTAACGTCGGTCTGCCCCGGGTATTTGCTCACCGTCGCTTCGTTTTTGTAAGAACCGCGCCCGCCGTTATCCGGCGTTTGTCCGCTCTTGCCCGACTCTCCCGTCCCGGCGCCGTTTGCGGTTTTTTTGTCCTGACCGTCCATGCTGTCCCTCCCTTTAGCTGTCTTTAATTATTTTATTATACTACTTTTTTGTACGCTTTACAAGGATAATATCCGCTTTTTTTACGCAAGGCAAACTCATTAAAATGCGTTAGTGCGTTATGAGGACAAGTTAGAACCGGATTGTCACGGCGCTAACGCGCCTCGCTAAGGACGGACAGGGTTTTGATTGTGTATACGGGTACGGGTGAACGAACAGCGGTTGTCCTTGTAGGGGCGACCGCCGCTTTCAACGCCGGTCACAATTTTTTCTCGTCCTCTTTATCTTTCTCCGCGCGAGCCGGCTTCGGCGGCGGCAATAAAAATTTTGACGCGTTCGCCGCGAGGCTTTCCTCTTTGACGGGATTTGTGATATAATATAGTTATTATGGTATTAAATCGATTAGAACGACTGTCCGAAAAACAGAAAGAGCAGTTCGAGCGCTACTACGAGCGGCTCGTCGAGGTCAATTCTTATATAAACCTTACCGCGATAACGGAGCGCGGCGAGGTTATGCTCAAGCATTTCGAGGACAGCCTGCTTGCCGCCGATTTTATCCGCGGCGGCGCGTCGGTGCTGGATATCGGGAGCGGCGGCGGCTTCCCGTCGGTACCGTTGGCAATCGCCGACCCCTCTCTTAAAATCACGCTCGTCGATTCCGTAAACAAAAAGGTCAAATTTCTGTCCGAATTATGCGCCTATATCGGGGTAAACGCCGACTGCGTTCACGCGCGCGCCGAGGATCTCGGGGCGCTTAATTATTCCGTCGCGACGATCCGCAACGGCGCGGCAAAAAGCATAACCGCCGCCGAATATTTCGCCCGTCCGCCCGTATTCGATTACGCGGTGTCGCGCGCGGTCGCGCCTCTGGCGACGTTGGCGGAATATTGCTTACCTTACGTAAAAACGGGCGGAACGTTCATCGCCTATAAAGCCGCGGACTGCGAAAGCGAGCTGACCGCCGCCGCCTCCGCTATATCGATACTGGGCGGTGCGGTAAGCGGGGTTAAAACCTTGCCGCTTGCCGATTCCGGCATAATACGCGCGCTTATTATAATCAAAAAAACCGCCGCCACTCCGTCCCGCTACCCGCGCGCGGGCAACAAGCCGCGAACGGCTCCGCTGTGACGGCGCGTATAGCCCGTTCTCTTTTTTTTGCATTTTGCCCCGCCGCGGCAGCCAAAAGAACGTCCCGAAAAACACCGGTTAAGTATCTTGGCGGCGGTTTCTCATAGGACTTTTTTCTTCACTCCGACGCCTGCGCTATTCCTCCGATTTTTTGCTCAGCTCGTACAGCTTTACCGAGTTAAATATATCCTTTTCCTTGGCTTGCGCGCCGTATTTGTCTACCTCTGGCAGGTTCTTAGGCCCGCGGTTCAGACAAAGCGCGCCGTTCAGACAGCCGCCCTCGCATGCCATACCCTCGAAGAAGTTTTCGGCCGCTCTGCCGAATTTCAGCTTAGTAAGCGCGGTATTGCATTCGTCGATACCGTTCATAGCCGTCGGAATTATACCGCTTGCGCCGAGCCGCTCCGCCGCGTCGGCGACGCCCCGCGCGATACCGCCGGACTTGGCGAATATTCTGCCGTAGAAGGATGCGTTATCGAGAACCGTCTCCGGCAAGGACGCGACGTCCACGTCTCTTGCGTCCAAAAACGCCTGCAATTCCTCGAATGAAAGCACGCCGTCCACGGCGCCGCGTATTTTTTCCGACGCGTATTCAAGCTTTTTACTCGAGCAGGGTCCTATGAAAATTACGCGCGCTTTGGAATCGCCTCTTTTTATCAGCCGCGCGGTTTCCGCCATAGGCGAAACGGAATGCGA
>JAITNT010000278.1 GCA_031290295.1 Clostridiales bacterium | reverse complement strand
CGGGGTGCGCGGTTTTTTTGAGCCTTTCGGTAAGGGCGGTAAGCGCGCCCTTGGCGTCTGAAACGAGCGTGAGGAACGCCTTGACGTTCTTGTTAAGCTCGGCGTTATCGACGTCTATATGGATTATATGCGCCTGCGGCGCGAATTTTGTCCTGTCTCCGGCTACGCGGTCGGAAAACCTCGCGCCGATTGCGATAAGCACGTCGCATTCCTGCGTCGCGGCGGCGGCGGCGGCCTCGCCGTGCATACCTATCATGCCGATGAATAAGGGGTGAGAGCCGGGGAAGCCCCCCAACCCCATCATGGACGAGGCGACGGGCGCGCCGATAGTTTCCGCAAAACGCTTAAATTCCTTTTCCGCGCCCGAGAGAATCACGCCGCCGCCCATATAAACGAGAGGACGCTCGGCTTTGTTGATAAGCTCGGCGATTTCGGCTGCCGCCGCGCCGTCGGGCGGCTTATGCGTAACGGGCTTTACCGGGAAAAGCTCGTATTCCGCTTCCTGCTGCTGTATATTCTTAGGAATATCGATGAGCACGGGCCCGGGTCTGCCGCTCCGCGCGATTCTGAACGCCTCGCTTACGGTGCGGGAAAGCTCCGATATGTCCTTAACGATATAGTTATGCTTAGTTATGGGCATGGTTACGCCCGTTATGTCTATCTCCTGGAAGCTGTCGCGCCCAAGACCCGATATAGCCACGTTGCCGGTTATAGCTACGAGAGGGATAGAGTCCATGTACGCGTTAGCTATACCGGTGACTAGATTAGTAGCGCCCGGTCCGCTCGTGGCGATTACTACGCCGACGCGCCCCGTAACGCGGGCGTACCCGTCGGCGGCGTGAGACGCTCCCTGCTCGTGGCAGGTGAGTATCTGCCTAATGCTTGCCGACGCCTTATAAAGCTCGTCGAATATGTCCAGCACGCAACCGCCCGGATACCCGAACACGGTATCCACGCCCTCGTTAATCAAACAGTCTATAAGTATTTTTGCTCCCTTTGCTTTCATGCCTGCCTCCTGATTATGCGAACGGCTTTTCGAGAGAGAGCCGTTCGGAATGAAAACGCCCCAAACACGCAGGTGCTTGAGGCGTTATATTAACGCGGTACCACTCAAATTCGTCGGAAAACTTAGTCCGACCTTGTTGATAAGCTCCTGATAACGGTGAGAATTCCGTCCCCGTCTACCGAGACAAATATGGATTTGTCTTTTCGGGGGGAAGCTCGCGGGTGAGATTACACGAACCTTACTGCGTGAGAGCCTCGCACCTAAACGGCTCTTTCTCTGTCGCAGGTTTGTACGGGTACATTGTCCCGGTCACAGCCTAAAAATAGATTTCATAATAGATTTCATATAAGTATATAAAATGCGCAAAAAAAAGTCAAGGCTTTTTCCGGTCAAAAATTTTAAGTTAGAGCAAACGCGGGAAATATTTCGCTTTTGTTCTTTTTTTTCGGGGGATAACCGGCGAAAAACCCGTCGGATTTTTATTCACTCCGAATCATCAAAAAACTCCGGCATCAACCTGCGGTGTTTTTTTGGCAGAAAGCCCGTCTGCCGCTTGCTCGAGGCGCGGCTCGCTATGCTTATGCTCGAGTGGTAAACGCGCCAAAGCCGCCGTATAAGCAGCTCGTCGTCGGAATAGGTTATCTCCGTCTTGTCGGGCGCGGCTATAACGTACGGCGCGCCGTCGTACACGAGCATACGCTTATGACGGATATCGTGTATAATAAAGGGCTGATTGTTGTAGCGTTCGCAGAAGTGCGAGCGGAAGTCCTCCAGCATAAGCAAATCGTTATCCGGCTCGATAGGCGCGTAAAATACCCCGCTTGCCGTTTCTCTGAACCGCACATAGCCCTTGTACATATGCGCCTCGTGCATTACCTTGCCCGCCAGCTTGAGCAAATCGGAGCAGTCGGCGTCGGCGTGCATGGTAAGCGCGCCGGACTTGTGCTCAAAAAGCTTCTGCAAAAAACGGTAAATAATCAGCTCGCGCCCGCTTTGACCGCTGTAAAAGGCAAGGACTACGCTGTCAAGCGCGGTCTCGGAAATCCTGCCTATACCCACGGCGACGCGCTCGGCCTTAGGGCTGTCGCCCGGAATGTACCGCGCGTCCGCAAAAAGCGCGGGTTGAGCGTCGCCCTCCTTAGTTATCGCATAGGGCGTAATATGCTGCTCATACGCCGTGAACACCACGGTGAGGAAGCCGAATAAAGTCCCGTCATAGGTGAAATACATGTGGTTTCTACTCCTTTCTTTCTCCGCCGCTTGCTAGCCGCCCGAACGCGCGCGTTCGGGCGGCTCACATTCTCGCGTCCGCTACATCTCCCCCGTAATAACGCTTGCCGCTATTTCCTCCGGCGCCGCGGTAAGCAGCGGCAAAAACGTCGGGGTGTCGAACATGGACAGCTGCGCAGGCGGCGGCGCGTCCAGCGCGCGCAGCGTGTCGAGGGTAAGCTCCGGGGTGTGACCGTAAAATTTGCCTCCGACGGTTATGAAATGGCGGGCGCGTTTGAGGACGACGCGCATACGCTTCAAGTCCTCGTAGGAGAGCCGCGCGTGCGCCCGCGCCTCCCGTATACGCCATGCGCCGCGCGGACCTATGCCGGGAGTGCGCAGCAGCATTTCATAGGGCGCGGTGTTAACCTCTATCGGGAACAGGTGCGGATTGCGCACCGCCCAATCGGATTTCGGGTCAAGCTCGGTGTTGAGATTAGTGTTTTCGGGCAGAATTTCATCGGCGGAAAAGCCGTAGAAGCGCAACAGCCAATCCGCCTGATACAGCCTGTGCTCGCGCAAAAGCGGCGCGCGGACGGCGGGCAGCAAAGGCGACGTGCCGAGCGGCATGTAAGCCGAGTAATATACACGTTTCAGACCGAAACGCCTGTAAAGCCCCTCCGACAGCCTTATAATCGTCGCGTCGCTGTCGGGCGTCGCCCCTATGATGAGCTGAGTGGTCGTTCCGGCGGGCAAAGCGCGGTTAGGATTGTATCTGTCTAGTTGACCTTCCGCATAGATTTCCGCCAGTTGGGAGAGGGGCTTTAGTATGGAGTCCTTAGTTTTGGCGGGGGCGAGCAGCTTAAGCCCGTTTTCGGTGGGCAGCTCGATGTTCACGCTCATGCGGTCGGCTAAGGCGGCGGCACGCGATATAATCGCGGGGTCGGCGTGCGGTATGCCTTTGAGATGAATGTAGCCGCCGAAGCCTAATTCCTCGCGGAGTATACGCACCGTTTCGCACAGCAGCTCCATGGTGCGGTCGGGACTGTGCTCGATAGCGGACGACAAAAAAAGCCCCTCGATGTAATTGCGGCGGTACATGCCGTAGGTAAGCTCGGCGATTTCGCGCGGGGCGAGGGAGGCGCGCGGAATGTCGTTGCTGCGGCGGTTCACGCAGTACAGACAATCGTACGCGCAATTATTAGTCATGAGAATTTTGAGCAGGGATACGCACCGCCCGTCGCTCGTAAAGGAGTGGCAGATTCCCCCGACCGCCGCGGAGCCCAGGCTTCCGCTCTTCGCCGCCCGCGCCGAGCCGCTCGAGGAACAGCTCACGTCGTACTTCGCTCCGTCCGAAAGAATACCTACCTTTTGTTCTACCGTCATGTCTGACCACCGCCCTGAACATTCATTCAAAACTTTCGTTCAGAATGTATGTTCAGTATAACACGGCGCAGAGTAGAATGCAAGCGGTTTTGACAGAAAATC
>JAITNT010000045.1 GCA_031290295.1 Clostridiales bacterium | reverse complement strand
ATAAATAATCCCGAGGCGTGGGCAAGAACGGAAGCCGAAATGAAAAAAATTCTTGACCGCTTGGGTTTGGAATACACCGAGGCGGTCGGCGAGGCGGCGTTCTACGGACCTAAGCTCGATTTGCAAATGCGCAACGTGTTCGGCAAGGAGGACACCGTAATAACCGTTCAGGTGGATTTTGCAAACGCCGACAGATTCAACATGGAATACGTTGACGAGAGCGGCGTTAAGCGGCGCCCCATTATTATTCACCGCTCCTCGATCGGCTGTTACGAGCGCACCTTGGCGTTGCTTATAGAAAAATTCGGCGGCGCGCTGCCGCTGTGGCTCGCCCCCGAGCAGGTCGTCGTAATGTCGCTTACCGACCGCACCGTTAAGGACGCGCATAAAACCGCGGAAAGATTAAAGGCTAAGGGTATCCGCGCGACCGTAGACGTCCGTACGGAAAAAATCGGCTACAAAATCCGCGAGGCGCAGCTTAACAAAATCCCGTATATGCTTATCATAGGAGATAAGGACAAGGAAGCCAAGGTCGTTTCCGTACGCTCGAGAAGCGCCGGCGACATAGGCGCGACGAAGCTTGCCGATTTTATCAAAAAGGTGCAAAAGGAAGTCAAGGGTATGGCGAAATAATCGGGGCGAACGCATGAAAAAAAAGAGAGAAGCCGGGGCAACGCAATTTCATGCGATTGCCCTGAATTCCGCCACAAATATAATAGAAACGGCTTGCGTTTTAATATCAAAGGTAATATAATGTACGGGAATACTTTCGGAGTATTATGCTTATGAAAAAAAGGGTTAATAATTGAGTAACAGCCGTAAAAAAATAAATGAAAATCCGGGCGCGGAGCGCGGTCAAACGGATTCGCCCGCCGCAAGCGGTAAGGAGCAAATAAGGCTGTTCGTTCCGAGCGGCGCGGAGAGGCTGATAAACGCGTTAAACGGTATAAAAGCCGTAAGAAAAGGCTCGTTTTCTCTCAACGGTTACGCATATTTCCCAAACGCGGATTTTGAATGCCTGCGCGAGGACAAAAACGGCGTCGTCGACGGCGCGATATACGGGTTAAGCGCCGATGCGGTTTGGGAATTCGACAAGTATTACAGCCCCGCCGTAGTTTATAAAAAGAAGCTCCCGTTTGACGGCGGGGTATACGGACTGTTCATGAATTCGTCGGAGAAAACCGACGGGTTTGCCGCCGCTCGGGAAGAACGGGCGGATAAATGCGACCTGTATCTGATGATTCCCGGCTATTACGACCGCAGCCGTAAGCTTCCGGTAATAGAGCACGTTACGGGGCGGCATATAAACGAAAGCATAAAAGCTGTGGCTAACGCCGAATTCGACGGCGGATATATAAAGAGCAATTCCCGCGTAACGTTAGGAACGGTTACGCTTTCGTGTTGCGATTTCGATAATTGCGAGTCCGCCGAATGCGAAATTCAAGAGTGTAAGCGGTTGTCAACCTCCGTTACGCAGTTGGCGGTTGCAAACCTGTTGTATCATAACGAAACGAATTTATGCGTAGTGGAAATTTATGTGCCTAACACGGGCATTTTAACGCAAAGACTGCTGTCAAACTATTGCGCGAACCGATTGAACATACTGCGCGGCGACGGGCCGATTACCTTGAAAGGATATTTAGATTCGCTCGGCATAACCGTGTACGGCGGAAAAAGGAGCATGGCTTTTGTTTGCGAGGACATCGACGATGAAACCTTGTTGAACATTCTTGTAAACGAGGTAAGCCCTATGGGCAAAATAGTCGGCGACCACTTCGGCAAAATTATCGCTAATAATCTGGCGCAATACGATACGGCGCGGGTGTACGCTTCCGAAACGACAATGGTAGAAATCGTAAAGGAGCCGGCCGTCGACGTATTCGGCCGCATAAAAACGCAGGCGATAGAAATTTTCTTTGTGGAAATGCTGTTGTTGCAAGACGCCGCCGTAAGCAGGATGAATCAGAAGGTAAAAGAAAAGGTGGTCGTTGAACGGGATAATCCATACAATAAGGAAACGAAAGAAACTATAAACGAGTTAATACAGGACATGTCGCACGCGATTAATTTTGCGGACTATAAGCAGTTTTACTTTCCTACGGTAAGGGTATCGGCGGAAGAAATCGCCCGCGCGTTCGGGTT
Source organism: Clostridiales bacterium (assembly GCA_031290295.1). Classification (GTDB taxonomy): domain Bacteria; phylum Bacillota; class Clostridia; order Christensenellales; family DUVY01; genus JAITNT01. Next base: position 2,063 of record JAITNT010000045.1, on the reverse strand, counting down.
GCGTTATATATCGGAAAAATTTGAACAAAACAAAGAGCTGTTGCAGCAGATGATTGACGGACACGCCAAAAAAATCGAAGACAAAGAAAACGCTATTAAAAATACGCTGCTCTTTTTTCTGACGTTTTTTTCCGGTATAGGCACTATCGCCTCGATTATAGGAATTATTCTCGGCAGCGAAAACGCGACCCTTAGTTTTTATATCTCTTTCGGTATTATGAGCGCGGGGGTTTTACTGTATATCGTTTCAAAAAGACTAATCAGATTCGCGCTTAGAAAAAAGCGGAACCGGAGGCATAAGGATGTCTAGCAAATTTGTAATAAAAAATGCTAAGATATTCGACCGCGGCTCCATGGTCGTCGTTTCGCGGGATATCGTAGTCGATGATAATACCGTCGCCGCGGTTACGCCGTCGGAAACGGACTCCGGGCTTGACGCAATCGACCTCGGGGGCAAAATACTGCTTCGGTCTTTTTGCGACAATCATCTTCACGTTCCGGGAACGAAGCTGTACGATATGTACGGAATCAATCTTGCGGCTTGCGTCTCTATGGAAGAGTACGCGGCTCAAATACGCGCTAAGGTTAGTTCGCTGCGCGGCGTAATAAAGGGCTTCGGCTGGAGTCCGGATATCGTGGTGCCGTACTTCAAAAACGACGACCGCCGGTCTCCGCTTGAATTTTTGGACGCCGTTTGGTCGGATACGGCTATGATTTTGTTTTCTAACGATTTTCACAGCTGTTGGTGCAACGGTAAGGCCGTTAAGCTTCTCGGGGATTACGGCATAAAATATACGGCGTCCGAGGGTGTCGGCGGCGGCTGTATTTTTCACGGGCTTGTCGCAAAGGAGATATTCGGCATAAAGGAATTATCGTTTGACAAGCGTGAAATACGCCGCGCGGTGCTGGCGTATCAGAAACAACTAATCGGTTACGGGATAACGGAGGCGTTTACCTTTATGTTTATCGGCGCGTCCAGATTGACCGTGCTGGGGGTTTTGCGGGAATTAGAAAGGGAGCAAAAGCTGGATGTTACATTTCACTGTTGCTACGATATCTATCCCGACGATACGACAGAAACGATTCTGTCTGGGATAAGGGCAAGCGGCGAGTTTAAGTCGCGGCACGTAGACTTCGTTTTTGCTAAGATATACGTAGACGGGGTCATCGATAACTACTCCGCGTGGCTGAAAGCGCCGTATGCCGATAAGGACGCTTGCGGCGCGTGCCTATGGCGGCAAGAAACGCTGCAAAGGACGGTGGATTTTTTGCAAGCGAGAAATATCCCCGTTCACGCGCACGCGGTCGGAGATTTGGCGGTAAGGACAATTGTAGATTGCATTTTACGCGCCGGGCATAAAAGCGCGTTAAGAAACGTTATCGCGCACGTTCAATTGTGCGATCGCGGTACGGTTAAAGACATGGCCGACAATAAAATAATCGCGTGTATGCAGCCGTTCTGGTTTTTCGATTCGGAGGAAAGGCTTGAGGAAATGAGACTGGGCGACAGAGCGCGTCTGGAATATCCGATAAACGATATTGTCGCCCAAAAATGCGGCGTGCTGTTTTCAAGCGACAGCCCGGTGACAATTGATTTCAGCCCTTTATCGGGGATAAAAACGGCGTGCAGGAAAATTAACGGAAATGCGGAGGAAGCGTTTATGACTTCCTTAGATGCGTTCACAGTTAACGCTTATTTCGGCGGGAACAGTCAGATTAGTAACGGCGTGCCCGCGGATTTTGTTTGCACCTCGGCTAAGAACTTAGACGACGTGCTTGACGGTGACGCGGTCGTCGAATGGACAATGAAGGACGGGAGAAGGCTCGAAGCGGAGCTATAAAAATATGTCGAATAAGAAATCAATTATATATCCTCAAATTGATGAAAAATACGCCGAGACGAGGGACAAGCTTGTCGAATACTTTAAGCTCGGAGAAAAGCGCTCGGGACACGGTAAAATCGGTATCGAGCTGGAGCACCTTGTCGTTAACGCGCTGTCCGGCGAATCGGCAACCTATTTCGGCGGCGGCGGAGTCGAGGAATTACTGCAAGGAATAGCTCC
>JAITNT010000223.1 GCA_031290295.1 Clostridiales bacterium | reverse complement strand
ACCGCGGCTCTTTTTTGAGTAAAGAAAAATGCGACAATAAAATTTTTTAGTGTCGCCGCCGGGGTCGGCGCGCGTCTTATGACACCGGCTCGACGGGCAGCCCGGATTCCTTCCACGCGGCAACGCCGCCGCCGATTTCTATAACGTCGTACTTGGCGTTCAGGAGCGCAAGGCTCGCTTGCTTTGCCAGCGTGCAATGCGCGCCCCACGTGGCGACCGCGAGCTTTTTGTCGCGCGGCAGGCTGTTAAGCTTGGCGAACAATTCGGGGAGCGGTATTTCCGCCGCGCCCAAAATCTTTTCCCTGCGGAACTCCTTAGGCCCGATGCGGACGTCGATAATGTAGTAGAAATTCGGAGCTTCCTGTTGCTTCATGAATACCTCTACCGGGGAAATTTGAGAATCGCAAACGTCCTGCAAATACTCTTTTCTGCTCATGTGTATAACCTCACAAAATTTATTTGAATGACCGTAATCATCCATACCCGTATTGTATCATAAATTTTGCGGGGAATTTTCTTCCGGCTTGTTCTCTTTGTTTGTTCTTTTTGTTTGTTCTTTTTGATTGCGCTTTTGCGGGGCAAAATACGTCTATCGCGCAGTCGAAACAAACTCTGGCGTCGCTTGAAAGCCGACCAAACGTGAATGCGCGCTCACTCGCCCCCCCCCCTGCGGGCGGCTCGGTTCGCTTTTTCGCATTCAGTCGGACTTCAACGGCATAGTCTTATCCGGGTTATTACTGCATACCCGTACAGTACGGGCAAAAGCCGCCATTGTCCTTAGCGAACGAGGCGGAGCCGAAGTGCGATAATCCGAACCCTATCCGTCATTGCGAGGAGCGTCAGCGACGTGGCAATCTAGTTTAACTCTATCCGCTCTTTCCCTTCTTCGCCGCTTTCAACACCCCGTACAATTCTCGTGCCCTCTTCCCTCCCCTGCCCGCGGCGTCAGTCGCCGCGCCTGATAGCCGCCACTAACAGCTTTACGGGGTTTATGGTAATCGCGGGGTCGGTGGGAATCCTATCGCGCAGGGTTAAGAAAACCTCCGTATCCTCCTCTAGCGGGAAGCGTACCGAGGTTCTTTGCAGATCCCGCAACGCATTGTTTAAGAAAAAATAATTGAGCGGATTAACGCTCCTTTTTATCGCGCACGCCAGCGTGTAATATTCGCCGTCGGGAATTTGGTCGATTACGCATTTGTTTACGCCTCTAGTCATCGCTTTGCCGAGTACGGGCGCTTCGTTAGGCAGCGGCTTCTTGAACATACCGACAAAAATTAATCCGGAGAAAGTACCCCCCCCCCCCCGCCGGGAGGGCGCAGGTTACGCGGAGAACGTGCTTTTGGCGCGTCGCCGGGTTGTGTCTGTTAAAAGAATAATGCGTCATAACGCCCTTGCCGCTCTCCTCGAAGGTCTTGGCCTCGTTAAAAATATCAAGCTCCTTTAGCTCCCGCTTGTATTCTCCCGGAGTAAATCCGGTAGCTTGCAAAAAGTTAGTGGAAAACGTCCCCGTGCTTTGGTAACCCGATTTTATTTGGGCGTTCAACAACGATACGGAGCGGTGAAGCTCCGAAAGGCTGTTCTCCATTTTTAGCGCGGCCCAGTATTCGTTGGGCGTAACGCCTATGCTTTTTTTGAATTCCTTGCTGAAATAGAACTTACTGTACCCGAAATGCCGCGAAACCTCCTCCACGGTATACTCTCTGTCCGCGTGGTCGCGCATGTACTGCGTAATGTCCTCGATAATTTCTCTCATTTGTGACGCCCCAGGTTTATTAAATCCGTATAGTCTTGCCGCTCGACTTGTTACGCCCCTCACACACGTTTCTTAACGGGTTCGTTCCGCAACAACTCTTATTAAAACTCAAATATATTATATCATATTTTGAAAACATAAAAAGGAATTATACAAAATATATGTGGACAAATCGGGGCAAACGAACCGAAATCCGTCTGCCCCTAAGCGTTTGGTAGGACTGAGTGGACTCGAACCACCGACCCCCACCTTATCAGGGTGGTGCTCTAACCAGCTGAGCTACAGTCCTGTATGAGCCTGAGCGTTGAAAAAATTCAGGCTGTTTTGTTGGTGGAGATGAGCGGGATCGAACCGCTGACCCCCTGCTTGCAAGGCAGGTGCTCTCCCAGCTGAGCTACACCCCCGAATTCTGACACAAAAAGCTTTTTCATAATATCATTTTATTGCCTTGCTGTCAACAAAATCGGGCGTAATTCTATATAATTTATCAAAAAAAGTTGCCCGACGGCTTACCTAGCAGCTTGCCGGCTGCGACCTCCAGAAACTCGCGGGTGCTGACCTTGCAGGGGCTTACGCCCTCTTTTGAAAACATCGGCACAAGGTCGCCCGTCATAATTCCGCCCTCTATCGCGGCTACTGCCGCCCGTTCGAGCTTTGCGGCAAAGTCGCACAACTCGGGCGTACCGTCAAGCTCGCCGCGCTTGGCGAGCGCGCCCGTCCACGCGAACAGCGTAGCTATGGAATTAGTCGAGGTTTCCTCGCCCTTTAAGTGCTTATAGTAGTGTCGCGTGACCGTTCCGTGGGCGGCCTCGAACTCAAAGCAGCCGTCCGGCGAAACAAGCACCGAGGTCATCATGGCAAGACTTCCGTAAACGGTCGCGACCATATCGCTCATAACGTCGCCGTCGTAGTTTTTGCACGCCCAAATAAAGCCGCCGTTGCTTCTGATTACGCGGGCGACGACGTCGTCTATAAGATTATACTCGTAGGTTATGCCGAGCCTTTCAAACTCGCCCTTGTATTCATTATCAAAAATGTCCTGAAAAATCGTTCTGAACCGTCCGTCATAGGTCTTACTTATAGTGTCCTTTGCGCCGAAAATCAAAGCGCGCTTCTCGGAAACGGCATACTTAAAGCATGCGCGGGCAAAGGACGTTATGGACGCGTCCGTGTTATGCATACTCATAACGATGCCGCCGCCCTTGAATTCGTGGATAGTTTTCCGCGCGGTCGCGCCGTCGGGTGCGGTAATTACAAGCTCCGCCTTAGCGCCGTCGGGGACGAGCGTTTCCACGCTCTTATACACGTCGCCGTAAGCGTGCCTGGCGAGCGTAATAGGACTTGTCCACGATGGAATAAAGGGCTTTATACCCTTAACGATAACGGGCGTACGAAAAACGGTGCCGTCCAAAATCGCGCGTATTACGGCGTTAGGCGAGGGCGTAAGCGCCTTTAGCTTATATTCTTTTTGCCGGGCGGGCGTAGAGGTAATAGTGGCGCATTTTACGCCGACCTTGTGCCGCTTGATAGCGTTAGCCGCCGCAACCGTTATCTTGTCCTCGGTTTCATCGCGGTTGACAAGACTCAGGTCATAGGTTTCTAGGTTCAAATCAACGAACGGGACGAGTAAAATCTCTTTTATATAGTCCCATATTATTCTCGTCATCTCGTCGCCCTGAAGCTCGACGATCGGGTTCTTCATTTTGATTTTAGGCATTAGGTACCTCGACAATTCTTAATACCGTCATTATACCATATCCGCGGCCTTGTGGCAAATAAGTTACGGCTCAGACTGTAATAAAAGGTGAATTATAAGCGTTTTAGCATAGGTAAGAGGAAAAAAGAGGGCAAGCGATTGTCTTAGCAAGCGACGTTAGTTACCGTTACGGTAGAACGGAGTAATACAATTAAGACGGAGCGCTAGCTATAGCGCGCTTTTGCGCGGCGCAGATTCACGCTTGGTCGGTCTATAGGCAGTAAAATTGTGTCGAAAAAATGAATTTTAGGACTAGTTTTGCCCGACCGCTTTTTTCTGCGGAAATATATGATAATATCATATGCATGGAAGCTCACGGGGAAAAACAAGGTTTATCGGAGCGCGGCCGTTATTTTCTGCTTTACATAGCGCTGACCGCCGCAATCGTCGCTTTTTCGGTACTTTATTACTTTAAGTACAGGGATTCGGCGGCTAACGCCGTACCGCCGCCCGCGCACGGCGTTATAGAATACGAATTTCCGCGCGCTCCCCGCCCCGCGCTTAACCCGGGAATGACTTGGGAGCTTAACCTCGGCGGCAGCGGCGAGGATATTTTAGGCGACGTATATTACCTGAATAACGGCTACTATCTTTTCGGAACGACCGATTCGTACGATTATGACTTCACGACGCGGGCGGGCGGAACCGCGAACCTTTTTCTTGCGGCGGCGGATGCGGGCGGCAAGCTCAATTATACCATGATTTTCGGCAGCGGCGGCGCGGACAAATTCGTGCGCGCGCGACTCTATCACGACGGCTTTTTAGTGCTTGCCGATACCGATTCAGACGGCGGCGGCTACAATTTGTATTATATCAAGTATTCCGATTACTCCGTACGTCATGTCGAATTAGGCACGCCTCTTACGGAAAACGCGCTGGAGCTTTATACGGAGTCCGACCGCATAATAATCGTAGCGCGTAATTATGACCGGCTGATCGATAAATCGTCCTTTATCGTCACCTTCCTCGACCGCAATATGAATATGCTTAGCTCGTCCGCGGTGACCCGTCCGGGCAGTATGGAATTTTTGAAGATTTTCCCTTCGGCGGGAGGTTGTACGCTTGTCGCTAACGTCCGCGAGGGGCTTGCGAGCTTCGTAAGCTTTATAACCGTCAAGCCCGATACAAAGCCTAGCTACGCCGACATCAAAATCGGCGCAAGCTTCAGGGCGTTGGACGTCGCGCCGGCGCGGGCGGGCGGCTTCGCGCTCTTTACCGTACCCGCGTCTGCGGACGGCGACGCCGCGCTTATTCTCATAGCCTCCGACAAAACAAAAAAAGCGGAATATCCCTTCCCCCTCAAAAACGCGGAGCACGCGGTCATAATGCGTACGAACGACAGCTTCCTCGCAGCAGCCTGCGGCGGCGGCTCGGATAATTCGGTACAGCTCGACCTCGACCTCGCGCCTATAACCGCCTCCCCGCCCGCCCTTTCGGGCTTAGGTCGGGTGACGGCGTTCATAACCGCACCCGGCGGCATTCTCATATTATCGCAAACGCCCGACGGCAAAAAAGCCGAGCTTCGCGCGCTTTCGGACAGCCTGTCGCTCATCTACAAGCAAAGCTTCGGCGGCGGAACGCGTGAAATACCGATCGCGCTGCGGAGCGCGGGAACCGGCGCGATAGTTTTTACAAACAGCTACGGCGCGGGCGGCGACGTCGGTCTGAATTTCGGCAAAGCCGACATCTGGTATTTTTATGCGGAGATATAAAGGGGCGGCACGGCGATAATGCGATGCAGGGTCAAATCCTACGCCGCCGCAGCGTGCGCCTCCCTTAGAAAGAGAGGGTTGAACGGCGGAGCTTAAGGATAAACGCCCAAAAAATTGGTAAAATTTGGCAAAAAATATTTTACGATTTCTGTCAAAAACGCTTGCAAACGCATGTTCGGGTA
>JAITNT010000196.1 GCA_031290295.1 Clostridiales bacterium | reverse complement strand
GCTAACCGCTTCAGCATAATAATGTCGGGCATAGCGTCGCCGCGTTCCCATTTCGACACCGCTTGCGGGCTTACGGATAAAACCCTTGCTGCCTCCGCTTGCGACAGCCCGCTGTTCCGTCGCGCCTTTGCTATTTTTCTTCCTACCGTTTCTTGAGTCAACATTTTTCGCTCCTTTAGTCTTGATAATTCATCATAACAAATCTGTTATAACAATTCTATTATACGTTGAGTTAGCGAAAAAGTCAATAGCTTTTTATAAACTTATGGTGGAAAAACTCAACTAACGGTTGAATTTATTAAAAACAAACAATTATTATACGCCGCCCGCGTTCAATCGAGAACCTTCAGCGAGCTGTTCATATCGATTTTCTTTAATTTCGGGTACATAATCAAGGCGACTACCGCGGTGAACGCGAATGTGAGAAGGCCGGCGAATATATAGGTGTACCAAAGTATATCGCGCCCTATCAGCATGTTCGGTACGCTCATAAACCTTACGATATATTGATGCAGCCCTAGGCCGAGCGCCAGCCCTATCAGAACGCCGAATACCGTAAGTATAGCGATTTCCCGGTAAATGTACCCCGCGACCTCGCCGTTATGGTAGCCCAGAACCTTGAGCGTAGCCAGCTCCTTTCGGCGCTCCTCGATATTGACGTTGGTGAGGTTATAAATAACGATAGCGGCCAACGCCCCCGCGAATAGTACGATTATAGATATTATGAAGCTCATTTGGTCGAGCGGTTTTTGCGACGAAATCCGCGTGTCCGTCATAAATTCCACGCTAAGCACGTCCTCGAGCCCCAAAATAGCTTGAGTAACGCCGTCCCCGCTTACCATAGACGGGTCGATTATCAGTATGCGGTTAGGCACGAAATCCGCCCCGAACGCGGAGCGGTAAACGGTATCCGTCATGTAAATATATGCGCCCAAATAGTTTTCGGTTATTCCGCTTACGGTTACGGAGCGGCCGCCGAAAGAAAAAACGTCCCCTGCGGCAAGCCCGTTAAGGACGGCGATACCCTCGGTGATTATCGCGCCCCCGTTATCGAGCGGCAAAGCCGCGCCGTCCCCGCGCCCGCGCAAACGGACGAAACGCGAAAAGTTATCGGCGTCGCTTTCGGCCGCGGCGATTACGGTAACCGCGGTGTTTTTGCCCGCAATCTCTATATATTCGGGCTTCTGATAAAGCTTAATATGGTCGGGCGTCCCCTTCAGGAAGGCCTCCAAGCCGTCGCCGTAGGCTCCGTCGGCATAAGCGGTCATGGTCGTTTCTATACTCAAGTCGTAGAGCATGAGCTTTTTGTACTGAATGTCGGGGATAGCGGACAGCGAATCGCGCAACCCTAAGCCCGCAAGCACGAGCGCGGTACAGCCCGCTACGCCGATTATCGTCATAAGCATGTGCTTTTTGTTGCGGAAAACGTTCCGCATCGTCGATTTGTACTTGAATTTAAGCGGCTTCCAAACGAACGGGATTTTTTCCAGCAGAATACTTTTGCCGGCTTTCGGCGCGCGCGCGACGAGCAGGGCGGACGGCTTTTCCCTGAGCGAGCGCATAACGGCGAGCAAGGTCGCCCCCACGATAACGATTATCATAATCGCGGCGGACGCAAGCCCGAAGAAAAAATAGAACCCGTACACAAGCTCGGGCAGGTGGAAGGGCGAGCCGTAAGCCCGGTAAAGCGCGATAGGCAGCAGTCGGAAGCCGACGAGCAGACCGAGCGCGACTCCGATTACGCTCGAGAGCAGGGCGTAGGCGACGTACTTCATGGCGATTCTGCCGCTCGGATAGCCCTGCGATTTCAGACCGCCTATCATAAGACGGTCCTCCTCGACCATGCGCGTCATGGTGGTCATAACGACGAGCACCGCGACAAGCAGGAAAAACGCGGGAAACACCGCGGACAAGGATTCAAGCTTGTCGGCGTTTTCCCCGAAAAGCACGATCGCGTAATTCATTTGCCTGTTCATAACGAAGCAGTTTTTGCTTTCCGCCAATTCCGCGACGGAGGACTCCGCCGTCGAGATTAGGTCGCGGTACTCCTTAGAATAAACGTTCAGCGCCTTTGCGCCCCTGACGGTTACGAACGCGCCCGAATACTCCGTAAGCCCGCTCAAGTCTAAATCCAGATAGAGCATGGCGTCCAGCCGTCCGCGACCCTTAGAGGAAATCTCCTTTTCGGTGGAAAAATACCACGGGTTGCCGACAACGCCGACTACCGTATAGGCGGAGCCGTTCAGGCTTACGGTGTCTCCGACGGCGTACTGCGCGATATATTCGCTTGCCCGCTCGGTAAGAATTTCTTCGGCGGTTTCGGGCAGCCTGCCCGCGATAAGCTCCGGTCTGCCCGCCGCTTGCGCGTCGCCGAGCACGGAGTAGCTCAGCCGCACGGCCTTGCCGTCCTCCTCGAGGTCGAAGCTTACGACTGGCGTCACGTTCTCTACGTATTCGCACGCACGCAAGGCGTCCAAATCCTCCGCCGTCAGCCTCAACGCGGACAGCTCGGGCGGGTCGGACGGCAGCGCGGGGATATCGGTTAACCACGCCGGCGCCTTGATAATCAGGTCGGGGGTATCGTATTTATCGAGATAAACGTCCGCGGAATCCTTCATGTTAGGGCCGGTGGCGGAGAACCCCGTCATAAAGGCGACACCGAGCATAACTATGGCTATCATAGCTATAAAACGGCTGAAATAGCTCCGCAACTGCCGCGAAACAATTTTTGAATACGCCTTTACCATTCGATGCTCTCGATATCCGTCGGACGCTCGTTCAGCTCCACCCTTTCCGCGCGACCGTTTTTTATATAGACGATTCTGTCCGCCATGCCCTTTAACGCCTGGTTATGCGTGACGACGATTACGGTTTTTTTGTAATTCTTGCAGAAGTCGTACAGCAGACGCAAAATCATTTTGCCGGTATTGTAATCGAGCGCGCCCGTAGGCTCGTCGCAAAGAAGTATCTTAGGATTTTTGGCGATCGCCCGCGCTATGGAAACGCGTTGCTGCTCGCCTCCCGACAGCTGCGCCGGGAAGTTATTCGCGCGCTCCGACAGCCCCACCTCGTCAAGCACTTGCCTGGGCGGCAGCGCGTTTTTGCAAATCTCGGTGGCAAGCTCGATATTCTCGATAGCGGTGAGGTTGGACATCAGATTATAGAACTGAAAGACGAAGCCCACGTCGTTGCGGCGGTACTCCGTCAGCTGCCTCGCGTTTAACGCGGCAAGACTGCGCCCCGCGATACTTATCTCGCCGGAGGTAAGCGTGTCCATGCCGCCCAGTATGTTGAGCACGGTAGTTTTGCCCGCGCCCGACGGGCCGACGATTACGCAAAACTCGCCCTCGTTTATCTCGAAGCTCATATTGTCGGCGGCGCGTATTACGGTGTCGCCCATTTTGTAAGCCTTGGTGACGTTATTCAGCACGACATAATTACCTTCAGACATATTCCCTACCGCTTTTTTGTTAAATTATCTAGTGACACGCTTGTGTCATTTGTGATAATAGTATATAATAATATATGAGAAAAATCAATCTTATGACGGTCGGTAAAAAATCTTACACAAAGAAAAGGGAAGTGTGTCATGTACAAGGAACAAATTAATCCTACCGCGAAGCGTACGCAGGGTATGATAGCGGATGCGTTAGCGCGGCTGCTGAAGGAGAAGCATTACGCCCAAATAACCGTAACCGACATATGCCGCAAGGCGGACATAGTACGCAAAACCTTTTACCGCAATTTCAGCGTAAAGGAGGATGTAATTAACTATATACTCGACAATCGGTTTTCGCATTTTTCGCTTGTCCTTGACAACGAGCCCAAAATCGATGCGCTGCGGATATTTTGCGACCTGTACAACATGCTGCTCGAATACAAGGAATTCCTCGTGCTGTTTCACAATAACGGCTTATTCCATATAGCCGCCCGTCGCATAGCGGAGCTGATGCGCGACGAAAGCATTTTTACCAAAACCGACCGCACCAAATTAAACCCGAAATACTACAAATACCTCACCGCCCAAATAGTGGCGACAATGGTAAGCATTGTAGAAACGTGGATAGACGATAACTTCAGCGACACCCCCGAGGAAATCGCCCGCCTGACCGACGACATAATGTACGGCAGGTTTTATATAGAGTAAGCGCGGGGGGGGGTATAGAGGAAGCGTTAGGAACGCCCGCCGCTTGTTTACCCGTCCCCATACAATCAAAACCAATCCTCTCTCGTCATTGCGAACGCAGCGTGGCAATCCGGTTTATACTTATGTCATTGCGAGGAGCGTCGGCGACGTGGCAATCCGGACCCTCTTCGCCGCTTGCTAAGACAACCTCTTGCCCTCTTTCACCCTCTGTCGCCGCTTACCAATCATTCACTTGCCCTCTTTATCCCGCTTCCCCGTTCCGAAATTCTCTTGCCCTCTTATCAATCCCCGTTTATTTTTTCACTTCTCAAAAAAACCCTTGACTTTTTGTTTCGGGTGTGGTAAATTACAAAGGTCGGTCAGCAAAAAAACGCGTAGAATCCGGTTAGGAAGTCCACGCGTTTTTTATATGCTCCGACGCAGTTTTTAGGCAGCTTTTCTCCAATAAAGACTCCGAAAATGCTATAAAGAAACAAGGTGTAAAAATGGAAAAAGCAAGTCAAAACGACAATTATCTTATCACGGCGCCTATACGCAAGCTGTTGCCTAAGTTTGCGATACCGTGCGTCATATCCCTGATAATCTCGTGCCTGTACAATATCGTCGACCAGATTTTCGTAGGGAACGGCATCGGCTATTTGGGCAACGCGGCTACGGGAATCATCTTCCCTATTACCGTAATCGGTTGGGGCGCGTCGCTTTTATTCGGCGACGGGGCGGCGGCATATTTGAGCCTGTCGCAAGGGCGCGGGGATACAAAAAACGTCGGCAGGGTCATCGCTAACAGTATTCTGTTTTCCTTTTTATCGGGCGCGGTTATAATAGCGGTTTGTTATATTTTCGGGAACAATATCCTTTACGCGCTGGGAGCTACGGACGCCACGATCGACTTAACCCGCGAATACGGATATATAATCTTTATCATGATTCCGCTCGCGCTGGCGCAAAACACGCTTGCGTCGGTTATCAGAGCGGACGGAAGTCCCCGTTACGCGCTTATGGCAATGGCGGTCGGCGCGGTATTAAATATAATTTTTGACCCGATAACCATTTTCGTATTTCACTGGGGAATTGCGGGCGCGGCGGGCGCGACGATTTTCGGTCAGCTTGTAAGCTTTGTTTTGTGCGCGCTGTATCTTCGCCGGAGCAAAACCTTCCGCGTACGCCTGTCGGACTTTATACCGAGCTTCAAAGCGGTCAAACCGGTTATTCCGTTGGGCGGCTCGAGCTTCCTCACGCAAATATCCATAGTCGTCGTGACTATCGTAAACAATAAATTATTAGTAAAATACGGCGCAATGACCGAGTACGGAGAGGATATTCCGCTTGCCGCCTTTGTCGTCATTATGAAGCTGTTTCAGATTGTCCTGAATATCGCTATCGGTATCGCGGCGGGAGCGCAGCCGATAATCGGCTTTAACTACGGGGCGAAACGGTACGACCGGGTGAAACAGACCCTGAAATACGTGCTTCTGTGGACGTTTATTATAAGCGCGGCCGCTACGGTTTTGTTCGAGGCAATACCGGGCGCGTTTATCTGGCTTTTCGGCTCCGACGGAGGGCTGTACACAACCTTTGCGGTTATGTGTCTGCGCATTTATTTGTCGCTGATTATCCTGACGTGTCTCCAAAAAGCCTGCGCGATTTTCCTTCAGTCAATCGGCAAAGCCGCCGCGGCAATTCCTCTGTCAATTATCCGGGACGTCGTTTTTCTAATCGCGTTCTCGGTGCTTTTGGCGAATTACATCGGAGTAACGGGCATTTTCTGGGCGGCGCCCGCGGCGGATATTGTCGCGATAATTATCACCGTCGTAGTAATGATTTACGTATGGAAAAAGCTTGGACGCCCTAACCCCGACGATGCGTCCGCGCTCAACGCGGAGCAAATCGAAAAAACAGGGAAATAATCAAAAGCCCGGGAGGCGGGTAAAGAGGACAAGCGAATTGTATCGGGAGCGTTGAAAGCGGCGGTCGCGTAGGGGCGACCGCCCCCGGTCGCCCCTACTAGGACAACCGCTGTTCGTACACCCGTACCCCTTACAATCAACCCTATCAATGTCAATGCTATCGCGTAGTCGAAACATCTCTTCGCCGCTAATCCGCCCAGACGCGAATGCGCGCTCGCTCCGCCGCCTTAGCGGCGGCTTCGTCTCGCTTTATCGCATTCGGGCGGACTTAAAGAGGTTTAGTCTATCCGGGTGTGTACCGTAGCACGTTACTCGCGTGGTCATTCCGCTCGCTTGCGCAAGAAAACCGACCAAACGTGAATCGGCGCTGCGCTGCGGCTAACGCCTTGCTTGCTTAATCCGATTCAGTCGGACTTCCAACGGGGTCGCTCCGCAAAAATGCGATTTTGCTGCGCTCCGTTCTAATTCCATTGTCGCCGTCCTTCCGTACACAATGAAATCAACCTCATCAATGTCATGTTGAGCG
>JAITNT010000192.1 GCA_031290295.1 Clostridiales bacterium | reverse complement strand
GCAATCGGAATCAAAACCAGATTCGATAAAATGTTTTTCGTTTATATCACTTTCGGGTTAAACGTGAGCGGCTTTTTATCGGAGGTAATCCGCGCGTCAATCCTAAGTATCGACTCGGGTTTAGATTCCTATCGCGCTCACACGCAACGGCACGCCCAAATAAACGATACACATTTGAATTATAATAGGCGTGCCCCGTATAAACGACACCGTAACCGCCGCTATTTGGCTGAATACCGGCACGCGTTCTATACGGACTATCGCTATAATTATGCCCGCGACAAGCCCGATAATTGCGGAAACTCCCACCAGCAACAGGCTTTTGGGTAAAACCGCCAGAACCTGCGGGAAGTAATCCCACACGTATTTCCATTCAAATTTTATTGCCACGCCCGCTCCTGCGACCCTTTGTCGATATTATATATATGTTTAATATGCTTCACGCCAAAAAAATTTAGCTCTCTCTTATAAGCGTCAACACTCCACGCCTTTCCCGAGCCGTCTAAGGTATTTTATCAGCTTGCTTATCGCAGGCTCGATAAAGTCGCCGCTTTCTAAAACAGTTATGCCTTTCGACTCCATAAACGAGATTGCGCCGTAGCCCGCCTTTGCCACCAAAATATAGCGGCAATCAGACAGCGCGGCGGCAACCGCATCGAAGTCGTGCTCGGAATGGTCAAAATCCTTACACGAGGGCGAAACGTCGCGGGACTCTATATACTCGTAGCTTTCCGCCCCGACATCGAGTTGAACGATATAAAAATTCTTCGCCCGCCCGAAATGCGTGTTTATCACCTTGCCGTCGGTGCTGGCTACGGCAACGTTTACCTTTATCTTATCAGCCATGCGAAAATGTCTCCAATGATTTATTGTAAAGCCGCGCTCCGAATTCGCTTATGCCCGGCACGCCGCAAGCGTCCGCACGGCAATGTTGGCAATGTCTGAATACCGTGATGTACCTTTCCGCCTCGCTTCTCGCGCCGTCGAGCATTTTGCAATCCGGCGGCATTACGCCCGCAAATTCGTGCTGCGGAATAAGCGGTATTATATTAAACATGGACGCTCCGGCGGCGGCGACCGCTTGGGCTACTTCGCCGATATGCTTATCGTTTACGCCCGGAATAAGCACGGTGTTCACCTTGATAACCGCAAATTCCGAAACCGCCCTGATCCCCTCCAATTGCTTTTCCGCCAACAGCCTCGCGCCGTCTATATTATCGTAACGCTTGCCTTTATATACTACGCGCGAAACGATTTTAAGCGTAATTTCAGGGTCTACGGCGTTGACCGTTACCGTTATCGTGGTTACACCCGCCGCCTTTAGCCTCGGCGCGAACTCCGACAGCATAAGCCCGTTGGTGCTGATACACTTTATAAGCTGCGGGAATTTTTTATGTACGGTCTCGAACGCGCGCAACGCCTCGTCCGACGCTAAGGTGTCGCCCGGTCCGGCTATGCCTACCACCGTTATATCGGGACAAAGCGCCAAAGCCTCAACCACCCTTTTGTCGGCTTCCTCCGGCACGATAAGTCCCGAGGCTACCCCGGGGCGATTTTCGCTTTCGTTAAAGGCGCGGTTACAAAAGCGGCATTGAATATTACAAGAGGAGGAAACCGGCAAATGCACTCTGCCTTTTTTTGCCGCGCTCCTCCCAAAGCACGGGTGCAGCTGACTAATTTTTTCATCGTATAACATGACCGCGCCTCCTTTTTCTTTTAACGCCTTTTATACGGTTAAATTTAATGGAATTAAATTTAACCTAAAAGAGCCACGGCTCTTTTTTTGACCTCGTTGTATATTAAACATATATGTAATATCAATTATATATGTTTATATTAATGTTTCACCGCGCCAATGTCAAGCGAATCGAAGCGCTATTTTTACAAAATATGCTATATTTCCCTTTTTTTTGACAATATGAGAAAGCTGCCGTCAACAATATGCCGCGCTCTATATTTTGAGGCGATATAAATACAGCGTGGGTTTTCTTGTGGAAACGATATAATGTCCCCAAATCACGCGCACATTCTCATTCTGCCCGCCAAACAGGGCGCTTATACGTACCTTGCGCGATAAGCCGTTTTTCGCGGTCGGGTCAGCGGCTTTGCCCGCGGTATGCTTGGGGGGTTATGTGCATGACGCTTTTGAAAACCTTGGTGAAATAACTTTGCGAGCTGAAAGCGAAGGTGTTGGCAATTTCTATTATGGAAACGCTCGTGTTTTTTAACAGGTAGCACGATTCGACTATTTTTTCATTGATCACAAAATCGTTAAAGCCCTTGCCCACCTCTTTTATAAAAATACCCGACAGGTATTTCGGGGTGTATCCGATTTCACTGGCGACGTCGCACAAAAGTATTTTTCGATGGATTTTGCTTTTTATAATCGACACGGCCTTAACGATATTCGGCGGATATTTATTATTTGCGGCGGTTTTTTTATCACGCACATGGTCGGCAAACGAAGCCGTCGCATTTTTTGCTATTTCGGACAAATCGTCGCGCGTTCTGTGATGACTTATCTTGTTCAAGAACAAATCGCTTAATGAAAACGCGGTGTCCACA
Organism: Clostridiales bacterium; assembly: GCA_031290295.1. Classification (GTDB taxonomy): domain Bacteria; phylum Bacillota; class Clostridia; order Christensenellales; family DUVY01; genus JAITNT01. Next base: position 12,195 of record JAITNT010000192.1, on the reverse strand, counting down.
TCGAGGCCGCCTTTTATGGCGGCGCGGGTAAGAAGCGTGATATGCGCCACGACCTCATATTCAAATTGATTTTTTGTCAGCATCGCCACCGACGTTTGCGCCCTCACGCTAATCCTTTTCAATCCGCGTTCCGCCATCTCGGAATTGCCGCTTTCCACATATTTGAGTATGTTCTTTTCCCACTCGTAATTATAGTCGAGCGTGATTTCGTCCTCGCGTAAATCGAAAATAGTCTTTGACAACTCGGCGTCTATCAAATTAGAAACCGATTTCCGCTTAACCTCCTTTTCGATTTCTTCAAGCGTAAAGTAAGCGCCGTTAAAAAATATGGATAAAGCCTGCACATGCTTGCCGTACGACCTGAGCGACAGCTTATTCGATTGCAAAATCTTGCTTAGCGATATATCGTTCTTAAACAAAAAATCCACGCTCAAAAACGAACGAAACTCGTTGAGCACGGGGGGAAAGGTAAAACACGGTCCGATAATGACGATATATCCGCCGCTTACGCAAAAGTATGAGAAAAACTCGCGGTTCTCAACCAAAACCGTTTGGGGCTTGTCGGCGGCAGTCGCTTTGAAATATGAAAAAAACGAAGCGAGCGCGGCTTTATCCGGCAAATCTCCGTCGGTTGCCGAGGAATATTCGATTTCATTATTTGCGTCCACAACCCAAACCGGTATGCGGTTAAGCTCAAAAAAATAATCGAGCAATATCCTTTGATTTTCTATCATGATACTATTATAACACATAAAAAGCAAACGGCAAATCTTTTGCCGATATCTTTTATTCCGTAAAGCAAATTTGCGGCGCCAATAAAGGTTTATACCCTGCAGGGCAAAGCCATAGCGGTATAATACACTTATTCCTTTTTTGCGGCGGCAAGACCCTGATACGCTTTGATAAAGACGTTATACGGCAAGGGCTCCGCCTCGTCGTAACGTACGGTGGTTATGCCCAACTCTTTGAACAACTCGGCGGTTCGGGGACTCTTAAAATATTCGTATTCGGATATTATGCCGCTTTCTTCCTTTTCCTCTTTCGTTTTCTTGGGATACTTAAGGTTATACATCAAATCATTCTCGGGTGACTCGACGCTCGGATGCGTTACTTGAAACCATTGCCCCTCCGCAAGATTTTTGTAGCGCGCGTTCGTTTTTTCAAGGGACGCCGGTTGCCAAAAATCCATATTGCCGAGCGTATAATAATGCACGTGATCGATAAGTCCGTTCTTTTTTGCCCACTCCGACACCGCCGCGAACATACCGGGTATCTGAAATTCCGGCAGCATGTGCGTGTCTACATAAGCGATATTAAAGCCGACGGCGCGCAGCTTTTTTAACTGTGCGTCAAACTCGGCGATAATATTCTCTACCGCGGGCTTAGTTTCCTTGAACAGCTCGCAAGCCCACAAAAAATGACCCTTTTCATCAACAAGTCCGCCGTCCCGCTTTAACGCGGTCAACGGTCCGATCTTGAGTCCGTCCCACTCGGAGGTAATGGTTCCGTGCATACCGAAACAAATATCCGTACGCTTTCCGAACAGCTTATAAGCCTCGTCCACATACGGCGCGGGTGCCATAACCGACACGTTTTTAATTAACCCGAACTCGGCAAGCTCCGCAATAGCCTTATTTTTCGAGTGAAACATTCCCGCGTCGTCCGACCTTAAAATCAATTTGATTCTGCTCATACTATACGGGCTCCCTTTTAACGGTTTTATTCATAAAAGCAACGACCTTATTTATAGCCTCTAACGCCGCGGCGTCGCTTAAATCGTGCAAATAAACGTGAGGCACGTCCTTGTGCTCGGCGGGGTCGAAGTATAACTCCTCAACCGAAACGCCGCTTTGCCGTAAAGCCGCGCCGAAACGCTTATTCTGCGCCTCGAAATGCCCCTCAAGCCCCGCCTGATTGCCGGTCGTGAGAAAGGTCGCGGGGAACGAGGACGTAATATAATCCTGCGTGGCGCAAAGATTTTTTTGTTTTTTCTTATCCGGGCGAAAGCCGAAATAAATATTCGTCCAAATGATGCGCATTAAGGTCGCTTGAAAATTGCCGCGCGGCAACAAGGTGTTCCAATCGAGCGGAGCACTGAGCAGAACCGCCGCCTTAACGCTTTCCGCATAGAAAGCCTTGCCGATTTTTATTTTGGCGGCAAGCGTTTTGTTGGTCGCAACAGCCAAATACTGCGCCGTAAGGTTGCCGCCCGCCGAGTCGCCGCCTATAACGATTCGCGACGCATCCGCGGGATATTGCGCCGACAAAGCGGGTATATGCGCCAAAATGTCCCGTATTTGCTTTAACTGCGCGGGATAACGTTTTTCGGGAGCGAGGACGTAATTCATGCCGATGCCGCAATAGCCGTTTAGCGCGGCAAATTTAAGTAAATTAGCCGAGCCGCCCTTATCGCCCGCAAACCACCCGCCGCCGTGAACCCAAAGCAAAACGGGAAATTTTTGCCCCTCTTTGCGCTCCTTGGGCAAATACAGGTCGAAGGTATTGTTCGGATATAGGCTAGGGTAAATCAGGTCGTTAATCCGTTCGATCTTTTCGCCGCACTCTTTTTCAAGCCCGGGCGGAAACTGTTTGACGTTAGTCCACGCCGCTCTGTTCTTTTTTGCGTAATTGCGCGGCATTCTTACCCAAAACAGTAGGGCGACGCCGCCGAACAAGACAATTTCCGCGCCGATTGTAACGAGTACCGTAATAAAAATCTGCATAACCCGTTAACTCCTCTTTTTTTCGTTTTTAAGCTTTTCGTTGAGGTCGTTTAATACAGAGGAATATTTTTCCTCATCAAATATACCCGTCGTCTTAAAAAGCCGCATCGCCCAGCCGAGTATGACGCTTTGCCAAAACGAATCCTGAGCGGTTGTCCCGCTCGCTTCCGCATCCTTTGCCTTGTCGCCGAGCAGTCTCCCGCTCATCCTATCGAAAACGGTTTGCGCGAAAGCCCGCGTCGCCTCGTGCTCTAGCAGCTCGCCGATTGTGGTATCGTCGTTCACCGTTATGCGGCGGTCGTATTTTGCGTCGGCAAAAATCTCCGCCTGCAATAATACCGTGTGCGCGTCGGACGCTATCTGAATATAGTGGACGTCGTTTTGAACCGTCCAACCGCCGAACTCGGGACTAAAATACGCAAGGTCGTCAAACGAAACGTTAAACGAAACCTCCTTCGTTTCGCCCGCCTTTAAGAAAATCTTCTTAAAGCCTTTAAGTTCTCTTATAGGGCGCGGAATTTTGTCCTTATTAGCCGAGGAAACATACAACTGCACCGTTTCCTTACCGTCTGCGCCCCCGGCGTTGGTTACGCTCACGCTCGCCGTAACCGAGTCGCCGTTTGTAAACGAAGTCTCCGACAGCTTTAAGCCGCCGTAATTGAATTTTGTATAGCTCAGACCGTATCCGAACGGAAACAGCACGTCCGCCGCCTTTGTGGCATAATAGCGGTAGCCCAAAAATACGCCTTCGTCGTAGCGAACCTCTTTTTTGTCGCCCGGAAAATTCAGGTACGACGGATTGTCGCTCAACTTTAACGGAAAGGTTTCGGGCAGTCTGCCGGACGGGTTTACCGCGCCGAACAAGATATTCGCAATCGCCTCGCCCGCGCCCTCGCCGCTCTTGTAGGTTTCAAGCAAGCCTTTGATTTTGTTGGCAAACGGCAGCTCTACGGGCGAGCCGTTGTGCAACAGAACGACGGCGTTAGGGTTCGCCCTCACGACCGCCTCGACTAACGCGAGCTGACGTTCGGGTAAAAGCATATCGGCGCGGTCATAGCCCTCGGACTCGACCGACGACGGAACGCCCAAAAACAGCGCGACCTTGTCGACAGCTTTAGCCGCGTTCACCGCCTCGTCAAGCAGCGCGCCGCCGTCCGCTTGCGAGTTTTCGGGAGCGAAGCCCCGCGCGTACAGAATATCGACCGTCTTTTGCGCGCAACTCAAAGTATGCGCGACCCTGTAAGGGGTTACGTGGCTAGAACCGCCGCCTTGATACGGCGTATCGGCGGCAAACTCGCCGATAAACGCGATGCGCTCGCCTTTTTTGAACGGCAAAATCCCGTCCTCGTTCTTGAGCAAAACGATGCTGTTTTCCGCTATAGCCGTCGCCTCGCGGTGATGCGTTTCAAAATCAAAGGTCGTTTTCTTGCGCGCCTTGTGAACCTTGAATATTACGTTCAGAATTCTTTCGACCGCTCTTTCGAGAACCGCCGTTTTTAATTTGCCGTCTTGCACGGCTTTCACGATTTCCTTATCGGTAACGCGCGATGCGCTGCCCGGCATTTCCAAGTCCAGCCCCGCCTTTAGCCCCTTGACGCGATCAGCCGTCGCGCCCCAATCGGACATCACAAAGCCCTTATAGCCCCATTCGCGCCTCAGCACGCGGCTTAGAAGCCATTCGCTTTGAGCCGAGAACACTCCGTCTATTCGGTTGTAGGCCGCCATGACGGTATACGGTCCGGCTTCCTTAACCGCGATTTCAAACTGCCTTAAATAGATTTCGCGCATCGTCCGCTCGCTCGCTTTGATAGACACCGTTGTACGGCGCGTTTCCTGATTGTTCGCCGCGTAATGCTTAAGCGAGGTACCGACGCCGCGCTTTTGAACGCCCTTTATATATGCCGCCGCCAGCTTTCCCGTAAGATACGGATCCTCGGAAAAATACTCAAAATTTCTACCGTTAAGCGGCGAACGCTTTATATTGACCGCGGGTCCCAGCAAAATATCGATGCCCTCCGCAACGCATTCCTCGCCCAAAAGGTCGCCGAGCCGTCCCAACATTTGCTCGTCAAACGACGCCGCGGTACAGCACGCCGACGGAAAACAAACGGCCCTTCGCCCCTCTATTCCCTCGTAACTGTTCGGATCCTTCACGCGCAAGCCGTGCGGACCGTCCGCCACCTTTATCGACGGAATGCCCAACCGTTCCACGCCCTTTAGATTCCAGTTATCCCGTCCCGAGCAGAGCGACGCCTTTTCCTCCAACGTCATTTCTTTGACGAGTTCTTTTATTTGTTTCGCATTCATGCTTAGCCCTTTACGCCTCCTAAAACTATGCCTTTTTCAAAATATTTTTGTACAAACGGATATATAATCAGGAGCGGCAGCGAGCCGACCACGACGGATGCCGCCTGAATACCCCTTAAATAAAAAGCGATCGGTAAGCCGCTCGGACCTTTGATGCCCTGAACGTTGCTGTTAACCAAAATGTCCCTCAAAACGAGTTGAAGCGGATATAACTCCGGATGACGGCTGTTTATATATAACGACGCGGCGACCCACGAATTCCAATGCCCCACCGCGCCGAACAGCGCCGTAACCGCCATAAACGGCCCGGTTAAGGGCAGTATGATTTTGGTAAACACGAACCAATGTCCCGCTCCGTCTATGCGCGCCGCCTCGTAATATTCGTAAGGCAGCGCGTCCATACCGTTCTTTATCAGTATCATAAAAAACGCGTTGCAACAACCGGGAATAATCAGCGCGAGCATCGTATTCGCAAGCCCCAGCGAATGCACCACGATATAAGTCGGAATGAGTCCGCCGCTGAAAAACAGGGTAATCAAAAAGAAAATCATGAGCGGCTTTTTGAACATTAAGTCGCGGCGCGACAGCACATACGCCGCCATCGCCGAAATAACGAGTCCGAGCGCCGTCGCCGACACGGTATAAATTACCGTGTTCAGATATGACCGCCATATTCTGCCGAAAGAAAAAATTATCTTATACGAATCGAACGACCACGCGCCCTCCAGATCCGTAATGGGCAGCCACAAAAATCCTTTGTTCGCAGTTAATTCCAGCGGGTCCGACAGCGATTCCATTATCATATGCCAAAACGGCAACACGCATATAAGCGAAATCGCAGCAAGCGCGCCGTATACGCATATTTTTTGAATTATAAACGAAGGGCTTTTTTTCGCTTCTACCATTTTTATGCGATCCTCCCCTTAAAACATCGACTTTTTTATTAATCGCGCGCTCAAAGTGTTTGCGCCCATAAGCAAAACAAAACTGATAATCGAATTTAAGAGCCCGACCGCGGTGGTCAAACCAAGTTGATTGCCCTCTACGCCCAACCGGTAAATATAAGTGGAAAGCACGTCGGCGACACCGTAAGTCAAAGGATTATACAGGAGATAAATTTTTTCAAACCCGACGTTCAGGATGCCGCCTATTTTTATGATGAGCATCATCATAATCGTCGGCAGAATGGACGGAAACGTGACGTGCCAATATTGCTTCCAGCGATTCGCGCCGTCCACGACGGCTGCCTCGTAAAGCGTAGAGTCTATGCCCGCGATAGCCGCCACGAATATGATACTGTTAAAGCCCATTTGTTGCCAAAGATTTGTCGAGGTAATTATTCCTTTGAAAAAATCGGGCTTAATGAGCATATCGTAGCCCGATTCGAGCTGACCTATGCTTTGAAAGAACGCGCCTATAAAGCCCGTGCTGGACGTAAAATTACGTATCATACCGCATACGACTACAATAGAAATAAAATACGGCATATACACCGCGGTTTTAACCGCCTTGCTGAACGGCTTATTTTTTGCCGCGCTCATAAGCGACGCGAGTATTATAGGCAACGGAAACACGATCACTATATCCAAAAGACTGAATATGACGGTGTTCGATATAAGCGTCAGCATATAAGGGTCGGTGAATATTTTTTGGAAGTGCTTTAACCCTACCCAATCCGAACCCGCCAGACCGAGCGCGATGTTATAATCGGAAAACGCGAACAGCAAACCGAACAGCGGCAAAATGGAAAAGATCATAAAATAAACGAACGCGGGCAAAATCATTACATACAATAATTTATTGCGCTTCCAGTCCTTTTTAAGGCGCTTGGAAAATTTTCCTCTAAATGCTTTTGACGCCGTCATAGAATCCCCCTCTCTGTTTCACTGAAACGCCACCGTAAATTCACAAGCGGGACGGTGACCGCCCCGCTTGTTTGCAATTTCTAAGCCCGTTATACTACGCCGCTAAGGACGCCTTGTACAGGTCGTATGCGCTTTGATAGTATTCCAAAACCGTCTGCAATTGATAGAGCTCAAAAATTGCGACCGCGGTATTCTTTGACGGAGGATAGTCGGGCAAAGTGCCGGCCAATTGCGAGAGCGATGTCAGACCCATGGCGTTTGCCATATGTATAGCGTATGTGACCATCTGCGTCTGCGCGAGGAACGTCGTAGCCACAGAAGCTTGTTCGGTAGTTAAAAAGCTCTTAGCCGCCTCCGGATAATTATACGCATCGTCTACCTGCATTCCCCAAGCGACCTTCGACTGCGCTATATGCGCGTCGGCATCCGGAAAAGCCGCCTCGGTGGAAACTTTGAAAAACGTGCCTATGCCGGCGTGCGAATAAAGTGCGCTCATTGTCGTCGGCGAAACGTCGGCGTTACCTGTAATCGTCGAGGTAAATACCGGAGCTCCGTCCACCACGGTATAAGCTACGCCCTCCTCGCCGTAGTTTAACAGCCTTGTACCCGCGTCGCCGTAAACGTAGTTAAACCACTCCAGTATCTTTTGAATTTTTGCGGGCGTATTCGCTTTTTTGGTAATAACCGCGTAGTATTGATCTTGCGTGCCGCCGGTCAACGGATAGCACAGATGCGCCACGTCCCCGACGTCTTTAACGGGAGACGGCACGGCAATCAGCTTGAAGTTGGGATCAAAGGTTTTGCCGATAGTTTCATACTCCGTAATTTCCGCCTGATAAAACGGAGTAGCCGCATACTGCGCTTTGGCGGAATGCGTTCCGGTAACCGCGGACGCCGCGTTTTTTGTCGGGGTAGGCTCCGCGTTAGCGGCGGCAAAGGACGTATCGATAAATCCGGCGGCGAACCACTGTTTTATTTGATTAGAATATTCCCAAAACGCATCCTCGGTAATGCCGTATTTAACGGTTCCGGTTGCGTCGACATACCAATCGGCGGCTGCGCCGAAACCGGCGTTTAACGTTTGATTCACGTATTCGATTGCCACGTTATTCACGTACAGCGGAGCGGCGCCGTTATTAAGGTTATGCGTCTTTACATACGTCAGATAGGTTGTCCAATCGGCGTACGTAAGCGGCAATTTCGTCGTTTGATCCGCGTTCACAAAGCCGGCGGCGCGAAGCCAATCCTCGCGCATAACGTAGCCGAACATCGGCTCGCCCACGCTTTGACGCAATCCAAAGAACGATGTAAGCTTACCGGACGGAGTTTTCACCGCCGCCTCGGTCGAAGTGGAATCCGCTATGCGCTTTATATAATTCGGCGCAAATTCCCTTATCTGAGCTTCGACGTCTAAGATTATTCCGTCGGCGATTCCCTTTTCTATGCCGCCGTCGTAACCGCCGTTATAAGCCTGATCGTTAAAAACGATAACCTCGGGATAGTCCCCGCCCGCAAGCATCAGCTTGACCTGCTGATACTCGCCGCGGTAATAATCCACCTTAACGCCGGTCGCTTTTTCCAACGCCTTGTATGCGGGAAACGCGCTGTCCTGCTCCCAACCGAACGTGTTCGCCGGCGTAGTCCACGGCACAAAAATACTGAAGTCCGCGGGCTTTTCCTTATTGCACCCGATAGCGGCAAACGCAGTACCCGCCATTAGCGCCGCGACCAATACGGTCAAAGTCTTTTTTCTCATACAAATTTCCCTCCATTAAAATAAATTTATTTGATATCTATACGATACTACTTTATAAATAACAAATATATCAATTTGTCTTGATACTTTGGTAAAAAAGTCAGCTGTTTTGTACAGACACGCATAATTCGGCTATTCTTTTGCGAAGCGGCGGATAAAGCCAAGGTAACTTTTCATAGTCGGCAAGCTTGTATACAAGGCGTGATCCGCGCCCGCGACCTCTAAGTATTCCACATCAAAACCCAGACTCTTCATTTTTGCGACGAGCTTGTCCGAATGTTTCTCCTTGTCGACGGCCGTATCCGCGTCGCCCTGCGCAATGAAATACGGCACATGCGGCAGGTTTTCCGCCTCTAAAAGCGGCGAATGTCTTTTTAACTCCGCGTCGATGCCGACGGGCGTATGGGCGAAGGTTGAATACAGCGCGTCGGCTATGTACGGCGCAATCGCAAGCAAGTCGCACACGGGACACAGCGCGGCAACGGCGACCGCCCTGTGAGCGGTAGTCAGGCGCGGATACATAAGCGCACAATACCCGCCCATACTGCCGCCGCTCGAAACAATCGGGAAATCCCCGGGCAGGTTATATTTTTCAAACGCCGCGTCCAAAATCTCGTCGACCGTTTTTACCGCGTTGTCGTTCATAAAATGCCACGGCCCGCAATACGTATAGATTTGCAAAATCCCCGCTTCCGCCATCAGAATTTCATGCGGATAAATCTCGGTGCGCCTGTCGACGCCGTGCATGCCCATTCCGTGAAAATCAACGTATACCAACTTGATCGGCTCTTTTAACGCTTTCTCGTTGGTGAACGCAAACCTGCCGAAGCTGTCCTTCGTTATTTCGATAATTGCCATAAAACCGTACCCCCTTATATCTTAAGTTTTATGCTTTATCAAACCGATACGCGTTTGTAAAAGCCTTTTTGCCGTATTCGTCGATAACTACCGCGCGCAAATACTCGTCCTTTAGGTTGCAAACCGCCTCTCGGATTGCTTGCCCTATAGGCGGCGCGAACACCTGACGATTCCGTCCGCGTCCGATAAAAATAATCTGACGCGCGGGCGAGGTCTTTATGCGCAACCCGTTATCGTCGGCATATAATTCCTCAATTTGCGGTCCGGTCGACGAGTAAAATGCGCCGTCTGTCAACGCGTCTATAAGCCCATTGTACGAAAATTCCTTTGCTTGTACGCAAACCCACCCGTTGAACGAGGCGTTTAAGGGGTCGTCCGCCGACCCGTGATTGTGATTGTCGTCGGCGGCAACACAGTGCAAGCGTTTGCCTTGCGACAAAAAATCGTCGTAAACCGCGTCGCTTTCTAAAAGTCCGCTCATGACCGAACCAGAATTATAGACCTCGACGGCAAACAGTCCGTCTAAATTTTTATAGTCCCCGTAGGTGTGCAAGCTCCATGCCGGGTGATTGTACGTAACCAGAAAGCCGTTCTCGTTGGCTTGCCGTATAATATAATTTAACCCCATGTCGGAATGCACGCGCATACAAATATTGCCGAGATACTTAACCTTGTCTTTATAGCTTGCCGCGCCGCCCCAAACCGCATACGGATTGTAACAAACCTGTTTATCGACGTCGGGCGTTTTGCAGAGCAAATTGAAATGCGCGGACTTTGTGGTGTGCGACCACCCCCACGAACCGTCGGACTCGTTCGTGCTGATTTCATATCCTTTAAGCGCGATAAACGACCCGTCGGTCAAATCGCCGTGGTCGACCAAAACCTCATGGTCGCTGAAGCAAACCGCCGAATATCCGTTGCTCTTATAGTATTCTTTAATTTCAAGCGGCGTAAGCTTACCGTCCGAAACCGTCGTATGACAATGCAAATTGACCTTATAAAACGGTACCTTCGCACTTAACAATACCTTTTTCACGCATCCTCCCGCATCTGTTTATTTGTATTATATCACCCCGGTATACGCTTGTATATCAATTTTCCCACCTATTTTGGCAAAAAAATCCCACCGCAAAGCGGCACAGTCATCCTCTCGACAACGGCAAAAACACAGGCGCTCGAGCTTGCTCTCCCATACTATTTATTATCGGCAAATAAGCTTCCTAAGCTCCGTATACATATGTGTCCCGCCCGTCGGTCTTTGGATTATTAACTGAAATAGATTTCCTAAAGTTATTGGCATTTTATACGGGGTAGTGTATAATGAAATTTAACAGTCATATGAATTTCATCGCTTTTGGCGGGCGGCTATGGTATAATAAAAGCGGATATCTTAGTCCGTCTATGCTTAAAAGGGCGCAATAAAGGGTGGTAAATATAATGAATGAATTGCTGTTATGTTCTCCAAATAAAGAGCATGAGAAACAAGCGTTAGAATATATGCAAGAGCATTTTTCAGTCGGGGAGCTTGTTTTGCACGGCGCTTCCCTTTTAGAAAAAACGGATACCTACGACGATTGGCTGATACATCTCGAAAAAACAAATAATCCGCAAACAACCGACCCTAATTGGGTTACGGCAAGTACGTTTTTCGCGGTCGAAAGGGTTGATAAAAAAATTGTCGGCATAATTGACATACGGCATTACTTAAATGATTTCTTAAAAGGATACGGCGGTCATATCGGGTATGGAGTTCGCCCGTCGGAAAGACGCAAAGGATATGCAACGGAAATATTGCGGCTCGGTCTCGAATATTGCAATACGATCAATCTGACGCATATTATGCTCGCCTGTTATAAAGACAACACAGCTTCCGTTAAAACTATCGTTAATAACGGCGGAAAATTTGAAAAAGAATTTGAATATACGGACGGAAAAACGGTACAAGTATATTGGATTACACTGTAATTTGGTTCGCTTTTATTCAAAAAAGCGAATTCAGGCTATTTATATTAGGTTGTGTTATAGTGTTTGAAGCTAGATATGCGTCTAAAACAAAGCTTTTTGATTTGAGCGGCATAAGGGCGCGGGCGGTTGCGACTTCCGTATGCGGTCTACGGAAGGCTTGTTTAAGAAATAGCCGTCCCGCATTAGCTTACCCCTTTATTCTTTCGTCGGTCGCCGAGCGGGTTTTCGGGGCGGTGCGGCGGATTTTTGGCTGTCGGCGAATACGCGCAGGGTGTGGATTTCGTACGGCTTGAACGTGAGGGCGACGGCGTTGTTTGCGCAGGGGACGGGAGAGAGGTCGTTTTCTAACAGGTCGCATAGACAGGCGCTTTTTAGCGGGAATCCGAAGCTTAGAGTGGCTTTTGCGGTTTGGTTGTACGCCTCGTAGGCGCGGAGAATGATGCCGTCGCCGTCCTCCGCGGCTTTGATAGTTTCAACGATGACGTCGGGGACGTCCACGGACACAAACGAAAAGGCGTCCGAGGCCGATTCGTTTACTCCGGCGCAGGGTTGAACGACCACGGCGGCGAGGGGCGCGTTTAACAGATACGCCGCCTGAATGACGCCGGCGGTGCGGTAATCGCCCGCGTAGGGCATTACGCTGTACGTAAACGTATGCGCGCCCTTGTCTACGCCCTGGTTGGGGTCGGTGGAGCATTTGAGAAGCGTAAGCGCAAGGTCG
>JAITNT010000187.1 GCA_031290295.1 Clostridiales bacterium | reverse complement strand
TAACTAAACCGCTTCCGATTTTCTCGGTGCCGACAAGCACGACGTTCGCCGCTTTTAACATAGCGTCAGCCGCTTCGATTGCCGCGGTAAGCCCCCGGGTCTCTATGAGTCCCAATGCTTCGAGTGCCATTTTTTTATCCTCCAAATAAATTTTTTTATAAAGACGCGGGTGTTATCCCGTTACTTTTCCTTTTTTGCGACCGCGGTCGCCATGCGCGAGGCGCTGAGCTTTACCAACCGCACGGTTTCCTCGTGCGGGTTTGCCAGCACCGCGGTCGCAGCGGGCTTTCTTAAGCAGCTTGCCGTAGCCGCGGCTATAGCCTCGGTGACCGCAGCCACGTTGCCCTCGATAATAACCGTAACAAGGCGGCCGCCGAGCTTACGCTCCCACGTTGCCAGCGATACCCGAGCGGTTTTGGTCATAATGTCAAGCGCGTCTATCGCGGCGACTACGCCTTGTACCTCGAAAAATCCGTATGCCATTTCATATCTCCTTTAGTGAAAGAATAGTCGCGCAGCAGACGGGCAACAGTTGCCTTGCCGCCGATTGAGTGTATTTCACATACTCGATTGAGGCGGCAAGGCAAGCGTAGCCCGTATCCGGCGATGAATATTCTTTCACGTTAAGTTTTGTCGAATGCGGATAACTTCAACATCGGTTCCGTGCCGTCCTCCGGCTGCGGTATTATCCACTTTGCCACGATGTCGCCCGATACCCGTTTTGCCGCCGCCTCGGCTATTTCCATAGCCGCCTGAACGTCCGAAACTCCGCCGCGCATCTTAACGGTCACGAGCAGCGGCACGGGCAGGCTGTCGGCGTTGGCGGGCTTGTTCTTGTCGAACACCTCGAGCGTAACGTTCGCCGCCTTGACCGCCGCGTCCCCCGCGACGAACGCCGCGGTTAAGCCGTAGACCTCTAATAATCCTACCGCCTTGCTCATTTGTTTATTACGGCAATCTTAATGCCCTGCATCGAAAGGTTTACCTTTAGCGCCTCGTCGATTTTCTCTAACGGGAACGTGTGCGTAACCAAGGTTTCCAACGGCAGTCCGATAGCCTTTGCGCGGCGGATAAAATCGAACGTAGTCGCGTAGTCGCGCAACGTATACACCCACGAGCCTACTACGGTAAGCTCCTTGGCGCAAATATCGAAGTGCGGATTAATCGAAGCCTCGCCGCCGTTTACAAAAAAGCCCAGCTCGCAAAGCCCGCCGCCCGCGCGGATAAACTTGTAGACGTTGGAATGAGCGACCGCCGCTCCCGTGCATTGAAAGGCGAAGTCGCACGGCTTACCGCCGCAAGCGCTATGCACCGCCGCCGCAAGCGCGTCGATACCCTTATGCTCCTTAAAGTTGACCGTTTTATCCGCGCCCATTCGCTTAGCGAACGCAAGGCGGGATTCCTCGCCGTCTACGGCGACTATGTTCTCCACGCCCATCGTACGCAATACGGCGATACAAATAAGCCCGATAGGTCCGCAGCCCTGCACTACCACGCGGCTGTTAAAGCGCAAAATTCCGGTGCTTTTGGCGCGTTCTACGGCGTGAATAAGCACGGCGCACGGCTCGATAAGCAACCGCGAAATCAAATCGAGGTCGCTCACGTTAAACACGGACGAGCCCTTGCGGATTACCAAATAATCGGCAAACCAGCCGTTAAGGTGAATACCGTCGTCGGGAAGCAGTCCGTACACGTCCGCGCCGCCCACGTTTTGGCGGTTGAGGTCGTACATGAGTATATCGGGATTATCCTTGAAAATCATGCAGGTAACTACCTTGTCGCCTATTTTGAGCGATTTGCCCGCGCTGTCCGTCTTCACATTTTTACCGAGCGCCACAATTTCGCCCGAGCCTTCGTGACCCAACACAAGCGGAATAAGATTGAACGGGTCGCGCTTATATTCGTGCGCGTCCGTGCCGCACACGCCGCAGCCCTCGACCTTAACCAAAATGTCGCCGTCGCCGAGCGCGGGGATAGGGAACTCCTTGATTTCAAAGCGTTCTTTATCCGTAAGCATCGCGACGCGCGCGGTTTTAGGAATACCCTTCGAGGGCTTTACCTGAGTGTCGCCGTTAAGATTTTCCAACACGCGGCGAACTATTTCTTCAACGTTAATATCCGACATTATATTATCCTCCAAATTATCTGATACACAGCGCGTCGCTCATTACGCACCTGCGCGATTTAGTAAAGGTCTTTGCCGAGGTAAGCCCCTCGCCCGTGCGCGACGCGATAGTAAAGGTGCAAAAGCCCTCGCCGTTAAAGCCTATCGCCGCGTAGGACGGCGCGTTCTTAACCAAAATCGCGGTATCTATCGCTTTGGCGTAGCGCGTGAGCCGGTCTACGTTTTTGGAATGAATGTGCGCGGAATGGCGATTGCCGTGTTCCATTTGTACGCACATATCCAGCGCCTCGTCAAAGTCCTTTGCCTTAACGATGCCTAAGATAGGCATCATCAATTCATCCTGAACAAAGATATGCCCGGCGGCGGCGGGAAATATAATACAGCGTATATCGTCGGAAACTGTTACGCCGACCGTATGTAACAGCGCCTTAGCGCTTCTGCCTACGCAAGCGCGGTTTAACGCGCCCTTGTCGGTGAACACTACCTTTACAAGGCTTTCGATAACCTCCGGCGAGGCTAAGTACGCGCCACGCTCCGTCATGCGTTCGATTAACTCGGCGTGAACGCTTTCGACCGCAACGACTTCCTTTTCGGCTATACACGGCAGATTATTATCGAAGGTACAGCCGTCGATAATGTCGGCGGCAGCCTTTGCTATATCGGCGGTTTCGTCTACGAGAACGGGCGGATTGCCCGCGCCCGCGCCTATGCCGCGCTTACCGGACGAGAGAATCGCGGTTACCACGGCGGTTCCCCCCGTGGCTACTAAAAGAGAAATATCGGGACTGCGGAACATAATCTCGGCGGCGGCAAGCGTGGGCTTTACCACCGAAAACACTACGTTTTGTCTGTGTCCGGTCGCCCGTTCGCTCGCCTCGTTTATAAGACGCACGGCAAGATTCGAGGTTTTAACCGCGTTGGGGTGGGGATTGAAAACTACGGCGTTGCCCGCCGCCAACATTCCGATAGCGTTGCAAAATATGGTTTCACCGGGATTCGTGCAGGGAGTAACCGCGCCTACCACGCCGAACGGACCCTGCTCCACAAGCGTTAAGCCCTTATCGCCCGACCACGCCACGGTGGATAAATCCTCGGTGCCGGGGGTTTTATCCGCCACCAAAATATGCTTTAACGTCTTGTGCGCAACGTCGCCCATGCCCGTTTCCTCAACCGCGAGCTTAGCAAGCTCCCCGGCGTGTTCGCGGCATGAAGCGCGTACGGCTTGAATAATTTTTTCGCGAGCGTCGAGCGAGAGCGCGCGCAAAACCTTAGCGGCGTTCTTTGCCGCTTCGATAGCGTCGGACATTTCGGTAAAAATACCGTTTTGATCCTTGTCGCTTCCGCTCCCGCCCCGCAGTTCTTTAAGAACCGTTTCGGCGATTTGCCTGATTAACGCCTCGTTCATGAATTAACGCCCCAGCTCCTTGAGGACTTTTTTGGTGATTTCCGCGACTAAATCGCTCTTATCGCCGCCCGCTACGGGCTTACCGCAACCGCCGCAGTTATGGCAGCTCGTGTCGCCGGTGCGTACGCACATATCGGCGGGGTGCTTGCCCTTTAAGCCGAATTGACGGCGAATCTCGTACAGCCGCTCAACCTGCGCCTGCGAAAGCTCTTTAGGACCGCCCAAAAGCCTCGCGTTAAACAACAGCTTAGCGTAGAACTCGACCGATTCCATTTTGTGATACGCGTTTAACAGACTGTCGGAGTATGTGAGCGCGCCGTGGTTTTCCAACAGAACGGCGTCGAAATGCTGTAAATACTTAGATACCGCATCGGGGATTTCGTCGGTAGACGGAGTGCCGTATTCGGCGATAGGCACACAGCCGAGCGTGATAATCGCCTCCGGCATAATCGGCTGCGTAAGCGGAATACCCGCGATAGCGAAGCTCGTGGCAAATATCGGGTGCGCGTGAACGACCGACATAACGTCCGGACGCTCGCGGTAAACCCGCATGTGCATCTTAATTTCGCTCGAGGGCTTAAAGCCCTTGTTAGCCTGAATGACCTTGCCCGTATCGTCCACCTTGCAGATGTAGTCGGGAGTCATAAAGCCCTTCGATACGCCGGTCGGGGTACACAAAAATTCGCCCGGCGCGATTTTAACGGATACGTTGCCGTCGTTTGCGGCGACCATGCCCTGATTATAGATGCGTTTGCCGATCTCGCAGATTTCTTTTTTTACTTCAAATTCGTTAATCATAATACGGATTCTCCTCTTGTTGACTATATTATAAATCAAATTCAACCTGATGTCAACTATTTTTTGACTGTTTTTGTTGTATTTCTTTGTTTTTTGTGGTTTTTATGGATTTTGCAGTTTTGCTTTTACTTAAATAACGCTTAATTTCCTCTACGCCCTTGCCCGTTACGGAATCCACAAAGAAAATCTTATCGCACCCCGCAAGCCTGAGCCACCGTTCGGCGCGTTCGGGATTCCCGCTTTGGGCGGTTTTGGTGACGATTCCTATCGCTTCGCGGTTGAGCGCTGCCGTGCAACAGGGAGGATATAGCGAGTATTCCTCGTCCGCCGCCAGCACAAGCCCCACCACGTCCGCCTCGTAGGAATACAGCGCTAAGGCGCGTCCGTAGCGGATTTCCTCGGCGTATTCGCCGGGGGGGTCTATCACGGAATCCTCGAAGCTAACGGTTTGCGTCTTA
>JAITNT010000178.1 GCA_031290295.1 Clostridiales bacterium | reverse complement strand
CTTTTAGGTATTCGGCGGCGGATATTGCGCCTTTTGCGAATATCGCGCGGCTGTAGGCGGAGTGGGAGAGGGTGATTATTTCGTCGGGCGCTATGAACATTACCTCATGCTCGCCGATTATACCGCCGCCGCGCACGGAGTGTATTCCCAGCTCGTCCGGTTGCCTTTTGCAGCTAGACCCGGCGCGTCCGGATATTATGTTCAGCCCGTCGGATCTGCCCGATTTGACTGCTTCGGCAAGCATAAGCGCGGTGCCGCTGGGCGCGTCCGCCTTTTGGTTATGGTGTTTTTCGATGATTTCCACCTCGAACGCCGCGCCTAAAACCTTGGCGGCTTTTTCGCATAAGGCGGACAGCAGCGATATTCCGAGCGACATATTGCGCGAAAAGAACACCGCGGTTTTTTTGGCGGCGGCTTGTATCGCTTCGGTTTCGGCTTCGGAATAGCCCGTCGTAGCGAGCACGAGAGGGGTTTTTGTTTTTACGGCGTGCCCTAAAAGCATGTTAAGCGCGGACGGGCGCGAAAAGTCGATTATTACGTCCGCTTCGGGCGCGCCGGAAAAATCCTTAAACAGGGGAACGCCGTGCGCCGCCTCCGTACCGTCGATACCCGCCGCAACGGAATGCCCCGCGCTTATCGCGGCGGTATATACCGCTTGACCCATTTTGCCGTTAAGACCGCATATAATTATCTTCATATAAATTCCTTTGGCACGCTTATTCTTTTTGGCTCCGGCTTTAGCGGAGATTTTTGGGGCGCCGGCAAGCCGTACCGGAAGCGCGCGCGATAAATGAGCAAAAACACAAAAACGGAACGCAAGCGGCGCGGTTATTTATCAAGAGGTTGACCCGCTTTGCAGCCCCGTACATAACGGCGGTTTCTCTATCCGATTATGCCCAGCTTCTTCATTTCGGCTTCGAGTACCGTCAAATGCTCCGGTTCTATTTCCGTAAGCGGCAGCCGTATGTAGGGCGCGCACAGCCCGAGCAGCCGCGCCGCGGCCTTTACGGGAATAGGGTTAACCTCGATAAAGAGCGCCTTTATGAGGGCTTGCAGTTTATTTTGCAAGACCTCCGCCTCCGATAGCCTGTGCGTTCGGTACAGGTTATATACCTCGGAAAGCTCCTTGGGGATTACGTTTGACGCTACGCTTATAGTGCCGATACCGCCCAGCTTGAAAATTTCGAGGTTTAACTCGTCGTCGCCGCTGTAAAGGTCAAGCTTGCCGCGCGTAAGCCTCGCGGTTTTTTCGATTTGCGCGAGGTTGCCGCACGCCTCCTTGACAGCCCGTATATTCGGGATACCGGAAAGCGCCGCGGCGGTCTCCGGTTGAATGTTTACCGCCGTGCGCCCCGGCACGTTGTAGACTATTATCGGCTTGTCTACTTTTTCGGCTACCGCCGAGAAGTGGGCTACAAGCCCTTTTTGCGTACATTTATTATAATACGGGGTGACAAGCAAAATAGCGTCCGCGCCCGCCCGCGCCGCGCTCAACGAACGTTCTATAGTAGAGGTCGTGCAGTTAGTGCCGCAGCCTGCGATAACGGGGACGCGGCGGTTAGCTTTGTTTATGACGAAATCGATTACGGCCTCCCGCTCGGCGGCGGTCATCGTCGCCGGCTCGCCCGTCGTTCCGCAGGGAACGAGCGCGGAAACGCCGTTATTAAGCTGAAAGTCGATAAGCCTCCCGAGCGATTCAAAGTCTACTCCGCTCTCGGTAAAGGGCGTTATCAGAGCCGTCGCCGTACCTTCAAAAATCATATGCCGCGCTTCTCCTTGTAATTACTTCGCTATCAGTCTTTCCGCAATTTGCACCGCGTTCGTCGCCGCGCCCTTGCGGATATTATCGGCTACAACCCATAGATTAACGCCGGACTCTACGCTCCCGTCTAGGCGTATTCTGCCGACATATACCTCGTCATGTCCCGCGACCGCCGCGGGGTCGGGATAAAGTCCCGCCGCCGGGTCGTCCATGATTATTAAGCCCTCGGCGGACTCGAGCGTCCTGCGCACGTCCGAAAGGTCGCAGGGCTTGTTAAACTCGACGTTTATGCTTTCGGAATGCCCGTGGTATACGGGTACGCGAACGGTCGTCGCGGTTATTTTGATGCTTTGGTCGCCTAAAATCTTGCGGGTCTCAAAAATCATTTTTTCCTCCTCCTTTGTGTAACCGTTGGGAAGAAAAACGTCGATTTGCGGAATGACGTTGCCGAAAATCGGTCTGGGAAATTTCCTAGGCGCTTCGCCCCTGACGCCCGCTTCGAGGTCGGCGTAGCCCTGCTGTCCCGCGCCGCTTACAGCCTGATACGTAGAATAAACGATGCGCTTAATGCCGTACCGCTTATGCAGCGGAGCGAGCGCGACGACCGCTTGAATCGTCGAGCAGTTGGGGTTGGCGATAATGTTGCGGTGCCAGCCGAGATCGTAAGGGTTAACCTCGGGGACTACGAGAGGGACGGTAGGATCCGTCCTCCAGCAGCTCGAATTGTCGATAACTACCGCGCCCCCGGCGGCGAATACGGGCGCGAAGTCGCGCGACACGGACGCGCCCGCCGAAAAAAGCGCGAAATCGATTTTTTTGCCCTTTATGTTAGGCTCGGTAAGCTCGACTACAGTGTAATTTTTTGACTTAAAGCGTATTTGTCCGCCCGCGCTTCTCGCGCTCGCGTAGGGGATAATGTCGCCTACGGGGAAGCTCCTTTCCTCAAGCACCTCCGTCATTTTGCGTCCGACCATGCCGGTCGCCCCGACTACCGCCACCGTGTACAGCTTGCTCATATAAGTAATATTCTCCTTTGAATAATAGTGCCGTTCATCAAAAAAATTCTCCTTTGAATAATGCTCACAAAAAATTACGCCGCAACTTCAATACATTACGGCGCAAGCGAAAATCAAAAATACCCGTATACGGGCTTTAACTGCCGCAATGTGCTCCATAATGCGCCGCCGCGTTTGACTTGAAACGAACCTCCCGCGGTTTTTTTGGCGGGCGTGTTTCGTAAAAAGTCCGTTTCGCGGCAACCCTTATGACAGTTATATAGGTGTTATCCTATATACCCAACAAAACCGACCTCCCGCAGGTCGCTTTGTTTCGGCGGAGATACCCGTTTTGCCGCGCGTTCCGAAATACGGTTGCCGTATGCCGGGGGAACGCCGTACCGAAACCGTAACCGGTTCGCGGCAATATATGCTCTCCGCTCCTCATTGATATGCCGGGGCAAACGTGTTTTCATGCGTTTGCCCCGATTTAAGAGGGACAAGTTATGTCGCATACGGGATTTATCCCGCAGTGCTCTTACGCTTTTTCCCCCTCTGCCGTGCGCCGTGCGCGCGGCATTCACCCTCTTTTTACGCCGTATGCTCCGCTAACGCGGCTGTCACAGGGCTTTGTTGCGGGAAACCCACAATACAAAGAAAGTGTTTTTTCATGCGTTTACCCTCGTTGATATGCTCACTATAACACATACGCGGGGGGTTTGTAAACAAAACGTGATAAAATATTTCGTAATTTTTGGTATTTCTTACGATAAAGTTATTGTTTATTTGGCGGATTTAAGGTAAACTGTAATAAGCTATGGAATTACAACCTTATCTTATTAAATGCAGGCGCGCCCTGCATCAGATACCCGAGCTTGCCTTAGAGGAAAAGAAAACCTCCGAGTTTATCGTCGGCGAGCTTAAAGCGCTCAGGGTAAAGCACTACACCGTCGGCACCGCCGTTATCGCCGAGATACGCGGTCGTGAAAAAACTACGGTCGCTTTGCGCGCGGATATCGACGCGCTTCCGATAACGGAGGCTAACGAGCTTCCTTACCGCTCGACGCACGCGGGGCGTATGCACGCCTGCGGGCACGACGGTCATATGGCGATGCTGCTCGCCGTCGCCGCTCTGGCGTCGGAGACCGCGCCGAAATATACCCTGCGGCTGATTTTTCAGCCGGCGGAGGAAAACGGCGGGGGCGCGGAAAGGCTCATAGAAGCAGGCGTTCTAAAGGGCGTAGACAGGATATACGGCTTGCATATGTCGCCCGATTACCCGAAAGGCACGATTGCCACCGACGGCGGCGCGATACTCGCGGGCGTGTGCGACTACACCGTGGAGTTCTACGGCAAGGGCGTGCATTGCGCCGTGCGCGACGCCGGTATCGACGCGATTATAGCGGCGTACACCTTTTGCGAACGCGCCGAGCGGCTTTACCGCGCGTCCTACGCGAGGAACTCGCTTCACCATGTCGGGAGGTTTACGGGCGGCGTCGCAAGTAATATCGTCGCCGACCGCGCCGCGGTAAGCTGCACGTTCAGATTCTTCGACCCGGCGGATAAGGAGTCGTTCTTTATGCGTATACAGGATATTCTTAACGGGATATACGCGGAGACGGGGGCGGGGCATCGGCTTACGGTAACGGGCTATTATCCGCCCTTAGTGAACGACGCCGCGCTGGCCGACGAGTTAAAGACGCTGTGCGGCGCGGCAGAGTGCGGCTCCGCGTACACCTCGGAGGACTTCGCGTTTTATCTCGAGAAGGTGCCGGGCGTTTTTTCGTGGGTGGGGTTCAGGGACGAAACGCATTCGTCCGCGCTGCACTCGGCGGACTTCGATTTCGACGAAGGCGCGCTTGCGGCGGGCGTGGAATTATACAAAAAACTGATATATTAACGACTAGCGGAGGAAAGATAATAAATGGCGAAGCAAGGCTGGATGCAGCGAATGATTATGGGACGGGACGACCGTCCGGATTTTACCATAGAGAAGCTGCCCGGAAGCAGATGGGCGGTTTTTTGGGATTTGCTGAGAACAAGAACCTCGGTGCTTATAAAGATTAATTTCTTCACCCTGCTTTTTTGTCTCCCCGCGATAGCGTGGCTGTATTTGCAGAATATGATGAAAACCGCGATGGGCGACTGGGTGCCGTTCACGGCGAACCTGGGCGGCGGCTATCCGCTTAACCTAAACGCGCAGTCGTCGTTCAACGCGCTCATTCTGTCGAACGATATGATGTCCTTCGCGATTTTGATACCGCTGCTCGTTATAGCGTGCGTAGGCTTCGCGGGGGCGTTCCACTCCATGAAAATGCTCGCCTGGGGCGAGGGCGTTTCGGTTACGCAGACGTTTTTTAAGGGTATCAAGGCTAACATCGTTCCGTTCACCTTTTCTGGGCTTATCCTGGGGGCGGGCATATTCCTTATCGTCCTTAATTTCGACACATACGCCGTTACGCCCGAAAAAAACTTCTGGCTTGTGCTTTCGATCGTAGCCACTATCATACTTATGGTCATGCTTGTGTTCATGGCTTTGTTCATGTTTACGCAGGCGGTGACCTACAAGCTCAAGTTTTTTAGCCTTATACGCAACAGCTTCCTTTTCGCGATAGGAATGCTGCTGCAAAACATATTCTTCGTCGGCATAACGATGGTGCCGATTATCCTCATAATTTTTATCGGAGCGCAGGTCGGACTGATTGTGCTGCTTCTCTACGCCTTTATAGGAATATCGATTACCATACTCGTGTGGACGCTTTATGCGCAGTGGGTATTCGATAAATTCATTAACGACAAGGTGGAAGGGGCGATGAAGGATCGCGGCGTTTACCGCAAGGCGAAGGAGGATTTGCAAAAAAAGGTGCAGACCGAGGTCGAGCGCCGCAAATCCGCGGCGACGCGTTACGCTAACCCTAAGAAGAAGGCAAAGAAAAGCATAGAGGAGGGCAAGACCTTTACTCCGCTCGCGACCACGTTCTCCCGCGCCGACCTTGCTAAGCTGGCAAAGGAAAAAGCCGAGGTAAAGAAGGAGATAGACAAGGAGTTCGAGGACGAGCCCGACGACGTGCCCGCCGACGAAATGCTTGCAGACGATACGCTCGGCGATATTCCGGAGGATGCGGATTTCGATACGAGCGAGCTTGAGCGTTTGGAGGGCGGCGCGCCCGACGGCGCGGAGTCCGGAGAAGGGGAATAGATGTTCGGCTCACTTGCGGGCGTTTATGACAGATTTATGTACGACGCGGACTACGATAAATGGTTTGCCGGCGTACTCGGGCTTATCAAGAGCGTCTGCCCGACTGCGCGCGAGGGGTTGGACGCCGCTTGCGGAAGCGGCACGTTTACCTTGAAGCTTGCCGACGCGGGTTACCGCATGACCGGCTCGGATATTTCGGAGGAGATGCTTTCGGAGGCGCTTCAAAAGGGCAAGGGCAGGGCGGGCTTTATACGGCAGGACTTGAACGATATCCGCCTTAACCGCCCGGTGGATTTCATTACAATACTTTGCGACGGGGTGAACTACGTTACCGAGGGCTTGAGCTTCCGCTCCGCGTACGACGCGCTTAATCCGGGCGGCGTGCTGATTTTTGACATCAGCTCGGAGTATAAGCTGAGCGAGATTATAGGGAACAATACCTTTTCGGACGATTGCGG
>JAITNT010000089.1 GCA_031290295.1 Clostridiales bacterium | reverse complement strand
GGGCGACCCTGTGTGGTCGCCCGCATATGATATTGCAAACCGAACAAATACATTTACCTTATACAATGCAATTAAACAAAAACAATGTCATTCTGAGCTTGTCGAAACTCTATCGCCGCCTTTCAACGCCCCATGCAATTCACTTGACCTCTTTCTCTGCGCCCTCCTGATATTTCCGCGTTCTTGTTCTTGCCTAAACGTCTTTGTTTTGGTATAATTACTATCAGTATCCCTAAGGAGGGAATTATTTACTTATGGAAATGGACAAGAGCTATAACCCGAAAAGCTTTGAAGAACGGATTTATTCCGAGTGGGAGCGGGGCGGATATTTTTCCGCGGATACGCATTCGGGCAAAAAGCCTTATTGTATAGTCATACCGCCGCCTAACATAACCGGCTCGTTGCATATGGGTCACGCGCTTAACCATACGATTCAAGACGCGCTGATACGGTTCAAAAGAATGCAGGGCTATTCGGCGTTATGGCTGCCCGGCACCGACCACGCCTCTATAGCTACCGAGGTCAAAATCGTAGAGAAGCTGAGGGCGGAGGGGCTAAGCAAGGAGCGGCTCGGCCGCGAGGAGTTTTTGAAGCGCGCGTGGGAGTGGAAGGATGCTTACGGCGGCAGAATAATCGGGCAAATGAAGAAGCTGGGCGATTCCTGCGATTGGGACAGGCTTGCCTTTACCATGGACGACAGATTGTCGCGCGCCGTCAAGGATGTGTTTATAAAGCTGTACGGCAAGGGGCTTATCTATAAGGGCAGCCGCATTATTAACTGGTGCCCCGAATGCAAAACCGCGCTTTCGGACGCAGAGGTCGATCACATTACCAAGGACGGCAGTCTTTGGCACATCAAATACCCGCTTACGGACGGCGGCGGTTTTGTTACGGTAGCTACTACGCGCCCCGAAACTATGCTCGGCGATACCGCGGTAGCCGTAAACCCCGACGATAAGCGTTACCAAAAACTAATCGGCAAAACCCTGAATCTGCCGCTTACCGACCGGATTATACCCGTTATCGCGGACGGCTATGTGGACAAAGCCTTCGGCACAGGCGCGGTAAAAATTACGCCCGCGCACGACCCTAACGACTTCGAGGTAGGCGCGCGCCACGGACTTCCGGGCATCCGTATAATGGACGACGGCGGCGTAATAAACGCAAGCGGCAAATATTTCGGCATGGAGCGTTTCGCCGCCCGAAAAAGTATAGTTGCCGACCTTGCGGAAGCCGGGCTTCTTGTAAAAATCGAACCGCACACCAACAACGTCGGGCATTGCTACCGCTGTCACAAGGTAATCGAGCCGATCGTGTCCGAGCAATGGTTCGTCAAAATGGAAAGCCTTGCCGCGCCCGCCGCTACCGCCGTCACAAACGGCGACGTACGCTTTACGCCCGGGCGATTTTCCAAAATCTATCTGCATTGGCTTAATCACATACGCGATTGGTGCATAAGCCGCCAGCTGTGGTGGGGACACCGCATTCCCGCCTATTATTGCGCCGATTGCGGCGAAACCGTAGTCGCCGCCGACCGACCCTGCAAATGTCCTAAGTGCGGCGGCGCGCGCTTCGAGCAGGACGGGGACGTGCTCGATACGTGGTTTTCCTCCGCGCTTTGGCCCTTTTCGACGTTAGGCTATCCCGACGAAACCGAGGACATCAAATTCTTTTTCCCTACAAATACGCTTGTAACTGCGCAGGACATAATATTCTTTTGGGTCGCGCGTATGATTTTTTCCTCCCTGGAATTTACGGGCGAGATTCCCTTTAAGGACATAGTAATCAACGGCATCGTCCGCGACGCGCAAGGGCGCAAAATGAGCAAATCCCTCGGCAACGGCATAGACCCGTTAGAGCTTATCGACGCTTACGGCGCGGACGCGCTGCGGTTCTCGCTGTTGTTCGGGTCTATGGGTAAGGATATGCGCTTCTCCGCCGAAAAGGTAGAGCTTGACCGCCCGTTCATAAATAAAATATGGAACGCGTCGCGTTATGTGCTTACAAATCTCGAGGGCGCGGAGCTTAGTCCGATAGAGGAACTCAAGCTTACGAGAGGGGATAAGTGGATTCTTCACAAGCTTAACGACACCGTTAAGAGGGTTACGCGACTCATGGAAAAATTCGAGCTGGGCAAAGCCCTTGACGCCGTTTACAGCTTTGCGTGGCAGGACTTCTGCGACTGGTACATCGAAATGTCCAAGCCGTCGCTGTACGCCGGTGATAAGGCGGTAAAAAACGCCGCGCTTAGCGTGTTAAGCTATGTACTCAAGGACGTCTTGAAGCTTCTGCACCCGTTCATACCGTTCGTTACAGAGGAAATATATTCCTACTTCGCCGTCGGCGAAAAAATTATAACCGCGGCTTATCCCGTCTACCGCGCCGATTTGCGCTTTACGAAGGATTGCAAGCAGATTAATACCGTGCTTGAAATCATACGTCAAATACGCGCCGAACGGCTCGGGCGCGGAGTGCCGCAATCCAAGCGCACCAACCTATACATCTGTCCCGCCGGGAACGCAAAGGTGCTGGAATCCGCGCTTCCGTACATCGAGAAGCTTGGCATGGGCATAAGCGCAACCATCGTAAAGACAAAGCCCGATATGCAGGTCGTTACCGTAATCGCGCCGTACTGCGAGGTGTATTTGCCGCTCGGCGAGCTTGTAGACAAGGACAAGGAAACCGCCCGCCTCAAAAAAGAGGTTGAAACCGCCGAAGCGGAGCTAAAACGCGCCGTCGGAAAGCTGTCAAACCCCGGCTTCACCCAAAAAGCGCCCGCCGCGCTTCTGGAAGAGGAACGCGCCAAAGTAACGAAATACACGGAGTTGCTTCAAAAACTCAATACGGAAATAGAAAAACTGAAATAACGAACCGGACGCAAATGCACGTTAGGGAATCGAACAAGCTCGAATGCGCGCTGCCGCAAGCCGCCGTCTACGGGCGGTTTGCGGTAGTCATAATTGG